>NZ_JAAZQY010000018.1:12649-54306 GCF_012371315.1 Acinetobacter sp. A1 | reverse complement strand
ATAACGTATATCCCTATGGCAAAAGGCTTTGTTTATTTATGTGCTGTGATTGATTGGCATAGCCGCAAGGTACTTGCACATAGGGTATCGATTAGTATGGAGGTGGATTTTTGTATTTCGGCTTTAAATGAAGCGATTGAAAAATATGGATCACCTGAAATATTGAATACAGACCAAGGCAGTCAGTTCACCAGTGATGCATTTATTGATGTATTGAAATCAAATGGCATTCAAATCAGTATGGATGGTAAAGGTCGATGGGTAGATAATGTGATGGTTGAACGATTATGGCGGAGCGTTAAATATGAAGAGGTGTATCTCAAAGCTTATAGCAGTGTCACAGATGCGAAAAAGCAATTAAGTGCATATTTTGAGTTTTATAATTTGAAACGACCTCATTCGAGTCTAGACAAAATGACACCAAATGAGTTTTACTATGATCAGCTACCCCAACAAAACAAGGTGGCTTAACTAGAGCGGAATATCACTTATAAATACGCTTTTAGTTGTTCAAACAAGTGGAACCATCTCTGTTTTGGATCGGCGCTCAATCTGAATGTTCACTTCCACATGCTGTTTCTCGACGGTGTGTATGTCGAGCAATCCCACGGCTCAGCGCGTTTCCGCTGGGTCAAGGCGCCGACCAGCCCAGAGCTCACCCAGCTGACGCACACCATCGCCCACCGGGTGGGTCGCTATCTGGAACGGCAAGGCCTGCTGGAACGGGATGTCGAAAACAGCTATCTGGCCTCGGATGCGGTGGATGACGACCCGATGACACCCCTGCTGGGGCACTCGATCACTTACCGTATCGCTGTCGGTTCACAGGCGGGGCGAAAGGTGTTCACTTTGCAAACTCTGCCGACCAGTGGTGATCCGTTCGGTGACGGGATTGGCAAGGTAGCCGGGTCCAGCCTGCACGCCGGCGTGGCGGCCAGGGCCGATGAACGCAAGAAGCTCGAACGGCTGTGCCGGTACATCAGCCGCCCGGCGGTATCCGAGAAGCGGCTGTCGTTAACACGAGGCGGCAACGTGCGCTACCAGCTCAAGACGCCGTACCGGGACGGCACCACGCACGTCATTTTCGAACCATTGGATTTCATTGCAAGGCTGGCCGCCCTGGTACCGAAGCCCAGAGTCAACCTAACCCGCTTCCACGGGGTGTTCGCACCCAACAGTCGGCACCGGGCGTTGGTCACGCCGGCAAAACGGGGCAGGGGCAACAAGGTCAGGGTGGCTGATGAACCGGCAACACCAGCACAACGGCGAGCGTCGATGACATGGGCGCAACGGCTCAAGCGTGTTTTCAATATCGACATCGAGACCTGCAGCGGCTGCGGCGGCGCCATGAAAGTCATCGCCTGCATTGAAGACCCTATAGTGATCAAGCAGATCCTTGATCACCTGAAGCACAAAGCCGAAACCAGCGGGACCAGGGCGTTACCCGAAAGCCGGGCGCCACCGGCTGAGCTGCTCCTGGGTCTGTTTGACTGACGAGCCTGAAGGCCAACGATACCAATCAAAATGCTGCGTTCACAGCGCCGCGGCAGGGATCCGCCGTGCTGGTTGTCGGAAAAGGAGCCGCTAGTGGGAAAGAGGAGGGTAAATTTTCAGCGTTGCTGGCTCCCCGTCAGCCGGATTGGGTTGCATCGCAGGGGTGTCGAAAGAGTCAACTGCGGTCCAAAGCTGTTGGACTTGGGTGAAAAGGGCGTTTATTCTTCCTATACGTCGATCGATTGAATGAAGGACATATACAATCATTTCTCCGACATTTGGTTATGGAGCGAAAAGTTTCAATATCTTATCAAAACCAGGCAATCAATGCGATTAAGTTTTATTACGAACGTGTTTTGGGTGGACAACGGAAAACATATTTCATCGAAAGACCAAAAAAAGAAAAAACACTTCCTGTTGTGATGAGTGAAGAAGAAACCATTCGGGTACTACGCGCTATTGAAAACGTGAAACACAAGGCTATTCTGATGACTATTTATTCGGCAGGTTTGCGCATTTCTGAATGTATAAACCTGAAAATAAAAGACATTGACTCCAAGCGCATGCAAATTCGTATAGAACAGTCAAAAGGAAAAAGAGATCGTTATACCATTTTATCTGAGAAAACATTAATTATTTTAAGAACATACTTTATGGAATATAAACCAAAAGATTATTTATTTGAAGGTCAAAAAGGTGGCGCATACTCAAGCCGAAGTATTCAAAACATTTTTAAAGCAGCTGTTTTAAAAGCAAAGATTCAAAAGGAAGTTACTGTACATACCTTACGACATAGCTTTGCAACGCATTTGCTTGAGAATGGTACGAGTTTACGTTATATTCAATCGTTGTTAGGTCATTCAAGCAGTAAAACAACTGAGGTTTATACACATATTACCACCAAGGGAATGGAACAATTAAAAAGTCCGATGGATTTGTTAGATATATAGAAAGGATTTGTATATTTGAGCAAAACTTAACAAAAAGCACTATGAATATAAATCCTTTTGAGAGAGTAGAACGAACGGTAAACGGTTGAAAACGGATTTGTCACTGATAATGAAAGGTTTAGCAAAATAAGATATAGTGGATATATACGCCATTTGGCGTATAGCCACTTGTTATGTGCCATTTTTGAATGACAATGCGAATAGATACGGACAAACAAATGAATTTACTTAGTGATAAGAACGTTGCAATAATTGGTGGTGGACCCGTTGGACTGACTATGGCAAAATTATTACAGCAAAACGGCATAGACGTTTCAGTTTACGAAAGAGACAACGACCGAGAGGCAAGAATTTTTGGTGGAACCCTTGACCTACACAAAGGTTCAGGTCAGGAAGCAATGAAAAAAGCGGGATTGTTACAAACTTATTATGACTTAGCCTTACCAATGGGTGTAAATATTGCTGATGAAAAAGGCAATATTTTATCCACAAAAAATGTAAAGCCCGAAAATCGATTTGACAATCCTGAAATAAACAGAAATGACTTAAGGGCTATCTTGTTGAATAGTTTAGAAAACGACACGGTTATTTGGGATAGAAAACTTGTTATGCTTGAACCTGGTAAGAAGAAGTGGACACTAACTTTTGAGAATAAACCGAGTGAAACAGCAGATTTGGTTATTCTTGCCAATGGTGGAATGTCGAAAATAAGGAGCTTTGTTACCGACACGCAAGTTGAAGAAACCGGTACTTTCAACATCCAAGCTGATATTCTTCAACCGGAAATAAACTGTCCCGGATTTTTTCAGCTATGCAACGGCAACCGATTAATGGCGGGACATCAGGGCATTTTATTGTTTGCCAATCCCAATAATAATGGTGCATTGTATTTAGGAATTAGTTTTAAAACGCCCGATGAATGGAAAAATAAAATTCCCTTAGATTTTCAGGACAGAAACAGCGTTGCCGATTTTTTATTGAAAAGATTTTCCAAATGGAGTGAAGTTTACAAACAATTAATACGTTCGGTATCAACATTTCAATGCTTGCCCACAAGGAAATTTCCTTTGAACAATGATTGGAAAAGTAACCGTCCATTACCCATAACAATGATTGGCGATGCTGCTCATTTGATGTCGCCTTTTGCAGGACAGGGTGTAAATACGGGATTATTGGATGCTTTGATATTGTCTGAAAACCTTACAAACGGAGAATTTACAAGTATTGAAAATGCCATCGAAAACTACGAACAACAAATGTTTGTTTATGCAAAAGATACGCAGGACGAATCGACAGAAAACGAAACCGAAATGTTTAGTCCCAATTTTTCGTTTCAAAAATTATTGAATCTATAAACAGTAAGAAAAAACGGCTACTAACAAGCAGTTTTGCAATAGTGGGGCAGAAGTGCAAAATTGAACTTGTGTGCTTCTATCAACTTTTGTACATTAGCTGCCAGTTTAAGATGGGTGCATTTGAGTATGCCCAAAGGAGCCCGCAAGTATGCGCAGGACGAAGCCAGTAGCCGCGCCGATGGTGGCGCGGGTCTATCTGCGCGTCAGCACCGACGCGCAGGACTTGGAACGCCAAGAGGCGATCACTACGGCCGCGAAGGCCGCCGGCTACTACGTCGCCGGCATCTACCGTGAGAAGGCATCCGGCGCACGCGCCGACCGGCCTGAGCTGCTGCGCATGATCGGCGACCTACAGCCCGGCGAGGTGGTCATTGCCGAGAAGATCGACCGCATCAGCCGCCTACCTTTGCCCGAGGCCGAGCGCCTGGTGGCCTCGATACAGGCCAAAGGCGCACGCCTGGCCGTCCCTGGCGTGGTCGATCTATCCGACCTGGCGGCCGAGGCCCAGGGCGTCGCCAAGATCGTGCTGGAAGCCGTGCAGATCATGCTTTTTCGCCTGGCCTTGCAGATGGCCCGCGACGACTACGAGGACAGGCGCGAACGCCAGCGCCAAGGCATTGAGTTGGCCCGCCAGGCCGGGCGGTACAAGGGCCGCCGTGCTGATCCGAAGCGCCGCGCCCAAGTTGTCGCGCTGCGCAAGTCCGGCTACAGCATCAACAAGACCGCCGAGCTGGCCGGGTACAGTGCGGCCCAGGTGAAACGGATATGGGCCGAGGTCAGCCAGGCCGAAGCGAAGCAGCACGGCGCGTTCGTGGAGGACGCATTGACGGAAGCCGATGCCCTGGCCGCTGTCGGCCAGGATGAGCGCCAGGAGGAAAGGGCATGAAGAAGCCGAACCAAGACGACGAGCCGTTTTTCATCACCGAGGAGATTGCGGCCGAAATGATCGCCGGCGGCTATGAGTTCGAGCTGCCGCCCATTCCTTGCACCATCCGCCTACGCGACGTGCTGGAGCGCATGACCGATGCTGAGCTAGCATTGCAGCCGGGCGAGATCGCCGACCAGGAGCGTGAACGCTGCCGGCGCAAGCCGTGTTCAACCTCATGATCTGGTCATGGTATTTTTCATGGCACTGAGCCTGATAGTTCTTGCAAATTGTTGTCACTAAAGGGTTTTGTGTGCTTGTTTACAATCGAGTGGGAGTGACGGGCACTGGCTGGCAATGTCTAGCAACGGCAGGCATTTCGGCTGAGGGTAAAAGAACTTTCCGCTAAGCGATAGACTGTATGTAAACACAGTATTGCAAGGACGCGGAACATGCCTCATGTGGCGGCCAGGACGGCCAGCCGGGATCGGGATACTGGTCGTTACCAGAGCCACCGACCCGAGCAAACCCTTCTCTATCAGATCGTTGACGAGTATTACCCGGCATTCGCTGCGCTTATGGCAGAGCAGGGAAAGGAATTGCCGGGCTATGTGCAACGGGAATTTGAAGAATTTCTCCAATGCGGGCGGCTGGAGCATGGCTTTCTACGGGTTCGCTGCGAGTCTTGCCACGCCGAGCACCTGGTCGCTTTCAGCTGTAAGCGTCGCGGTTTCTGCCCGAGCTGTGGGGCGCGGCGGATGGCCGAAAGTGCCGCCTTGCTGGTTGATGAAGTACTGCCTGAACAACCCATGCGTCAGTGGGTGTTGAGCTTCCCGTTTCAGCTGCGTTTCCTGTTTGCCAGCCGGCCCGAGATCATGGGGTGGGTGCTGGGCATCGTTTACCGCGTCATTGCCACGCACCTGGTCAAGAAAGCGGGCCATACCCACCAAGTGGCCAAGACGGGCGCGGTCACCCTGATCCAGCGTTTTGGATCGGCGCTCAATCTGAATGTTCACTTCCACATGCTGTTTCTCGACGGTGTGTATGTCGAGCAATCCCACGGCTCAGCGCGTTTCCGCTGGGTCAAGGCGCCGACCAGCCCAGAGCTCACCCAGCTGACGCACACCATCGCCCACCGGGTGGGTCGCTATCTGGAACGGCAAGGCCTGCTGGAACGGGATGTCGAAAACAGCTATCTGGCCTCGGATGCGGTGGATGACGACCCGATGACACCCCTGCTGGGGCACTCGATCACTTACCGTATCGCTGTCGGTTCACAGGCGGGGCGAAAGGTGTTCACTTTGCAAACTCTGCCGACCAGTGGTGATCCGTTCGGTGACGGGATTGGCAAGGTAGCCGGGTCCAGCCTGCACGCCGGCGTGGCGGCCAGGGCCGATGAACGCAAGAAGCTCGAACGGCTGTGCCGGTACATCAGCCGCCCGGCGGTATCCGAGAAGCGGCTGTCGTTAACACGAGGCGGCAACGTGCGCTACCAGCTCAAGACGCCGTACCGGGACGGCACCACGCACGTCATTTTCGAACCATTGGATTTCATTGCAAGGCTGGCCGCCCTGGTACCGAAGCCCAGAGTCAACCTAACCCGCTTCCACGGGGTGTTCGCACCCAACAGTCGGCACCGGGCGTTGGTCACGCCGGCAAAACGGGGCAGGGGCAACAAGGTCAGGGTGGCTGATGAACCGGCAACACCAGCACAACGGCGAGCGTCGATGACATGGGCGCAACGGCTCAAGCGTGTTTTCAATATCGACATCGAGACCTGCAGCGGCTGCGGCGGCGCCATGAAAGTCATCGCCTGCATTGAAGACCCTATAGTGATCAAGCAGATCCTTGATCACCTGAAGCACAAAGCCGAAACCAGCGGGACCAGGGCGTTACCCGAAAGCCGGGCGCCACCGGCTGAGCTGCTCCTGGGTCTGTTTGACTGACGAGCCTGAAGGCCAACGATACCAATCAAAATGCTGCGTTCACAGCGCCGCGGCAGGGATCCGCCGTGCTGGTTGTCGGAAAAGGAGCCGCTAGTGGGAAAGAGGAGGGTAAATTTTCAGCGTTGCTGGCTCCCCGTCAGCCGGATTGGGTTGCATCGCAGGGGTGTCGAAAGAGTCAACTGCGGTCCAAAGCTGTTGGACTTGGGTGAAAAGGGCGTTTATTCTTCCTATACGTTGTCGGCAGCGGGCCAAAAAGGAATACGTCCATGCCCATCGAGGTGAAACCGGCTGTGAGCGCGGGTTCAAGCATATAGCCCGACAGGCGCGTATCCTTGCCGATCACGACACGATGGCGGTGGTCACCGCGACGAAAGACACGGCCAGCCGCCATGCCGACGCGCAAGGCGGTTTCCGCCGTCATCGCGCCTTCGTTGGCTTTGCCACGAATACCGTCTGTGCCGAAATATTTGCGCACCATAAGGTCGATTATCCTGTCGTCGGGTCGCCCTCAAAGGGGACATGCCTGCTGAACCGCGAATATAGAGAAATATCCCGAATGTGCAGTTAACGAATTCTTGCGGTTTCTTTCAGCGCCGCCAATACCGCCAGCCCGTCGCGCAAGGGGCGCGGCTCGTGTGTGCGGATGAAGTCAGCTCCACCTGCGGCGGCGGCAAGCTCTGCAGCGAGTGTCGCGGCCCCGACATCCCCCGGACCACGGCCTGTGAGCGCGCGCAGAAAGGATTTGCGCGAAACAGACAGAAGCACCGGCAAATCGAAGCGCAGCCGCAATTCATCGAACCGCGCCAGCACCGAGAGCGAGGTTTCGGGAGCAGCCCCCAGAAAAAACCCCATGCCGGGATCAAGGACAAGGCGGTTGCGTTTGATACCGGCACCCGTCAGCGCCGCGATGCGCGCGTCAAAGAACGCCGCAATGTGATCCATGATGTCGCCAGCGGGTGCCTCGCGCCGATCTGCCTGCCCGTCTTGCACCGAATGCATAACGACGAGTTTGGCAGATGATTTCGCCAATTGCGGATAGAACGCAGCGTCTGGAAAACCGCGAATATCATTGAGATAGGCCACACCACGCGACAAGGCATAGGCTTGCGTCGCGGGTTGATAACTGTCGAGCGAGACGGGAATGCCATCTGCCTTGAGCGCGTCCAGCACCGGCGCGATACGCGCGATTTCTGTGTCGGACGAAACAGGCGCGGCGTCGGGATTGCTGGATGCCGGACCGAGGTCGATCACATCTGCCCCCTCGGCCATCAGCTTACGCGCCTGCGCAATGGCTGCGTCTGGCGCCAGATACCGGCCTCCATCGGAGAAACTGTCCGAGGTTATGTTGACGATGCCGAAAATGATGAGCGATTTATTCATGGGGGCTTCTATAATAATAATAATCGAGCATGAGTCTCATACGGATGCTCGGGTCGAAAGGGAATCCCCAGGCGAGTAACCTGTTTGCGGTGATCCATTAGCTGCAGGAGCAGAATAGCATACATCTGGAAGCAAAGCCAGGAAAGCGGCCTATGGAGCTGTGCGGCAGCGCTCAGTAGGCAATTTTTCAAAATATTGTTAAGCCTTTTCTGAGCATGGTATTTTTCATGGTATTACCAATTAGCAGGAAAATAAGCCATTGAATATAAAAGATAAAAATGTCTTGTTTACAATATTGTGGGTAATATTAACCAAAGTGTTGAATCCTTGGTGAAGACTAGCCACTTATTGGCTCCTTTTCCTGAAGCCATGATCGATTCAGCATTCTTTGATCGCTTTCATGCCTATATCCCGGGTTGGGAAATTCCGAAAATGCGCCCGGAATTCTTTACCAACCGTTATGGCTTGATCGTTGATTATCTGGCTGAGTTCTTCCGGGAAATGCGTAAGCGTAGTTTTGCGGATGCCATTGAGAAGTACTTTAAGCTAGGGAATAACCTGAATCAGCGTGATGTGATTGCCGTTCGCAAGACGGTTTCTGGATTGATGAAGCTGCTCTACCCACATGGTCAATTTAACAAAGAAGATGTACGGCAATGCCTGGAATATGCGCTGCAGGTGCGCCGTCGGGTCAAAGAACAGCTGAAAAAAATTGGGGGGATGGAATTCTATGATGTGCATTTTAGCTATATCGACAATGACACCCTAGAAGAGCATTTTGTTTCGGTAAAAGAGCAGGGTGGAGGTGGACTTATTCCCGAAGGTCCTGCTAAACCAGGCTTCCTGTATACCATTGGCCTCAGTAATAAGGGCATGCCAGGCTTATACCGCTTAGAACTTCAAGTCACTAAAGGTTCAGGAAAATTGGCGACATCTGGCTTATGGAATTCAAGTAGTGCCAAAGAACAGGTCAAGATTGCTTTTGATTACTTCAAGGCCAATGCATCCCGGATCTCGGGGGGCAGTAAGGTGCTGGAACATGATTTCCACTTACATGTGGTGGAATTACAGAATACCGGCCCGCTCAGCCATCTTGCTCTGCCAAGTTTAGTGGCTTTCGCTTCTGGCCTCTTAGGACGATCGGTACAAAGTCAGATGGTGGTACTGGGTGATATGAGCTTGGGTGGTTCAGTGACACCGGTGGAAAGTATTGCCGAATGTCTGCAAGTTGCTTTTGATGCGGGTGCCAAGAAGGTTGCTTTACCAATGAGTAGTGCGGCAGATATCCCAACGATTCCTGTGGAACTGTTTACCAAGTTCCAGACCAGCTTTTATGCAGATCCGGTGGATGCGGTGTTTAAAGGGTTAGGGGTGGATTAATTTCATATCTGTCTGGAAGAGTTACAGTAGATTGTTTTAAATTCAGTTTCTCAAGTTAAACACCATGTTGTAAAAGCATAATACTGCCTCTTTTAAAGAGCTAGTATTTTAGGGGGGATTACCCTTCATTTTTTTTGATCAGATATCTGTTGTACTTTGACAGGATTTTGTTGATCTAAATATTTTTGATACCAAACACGCAATGTTTCAGGAGTACAACCGATTTTAGGATCAATAGCTGTGATTGCTGCCCAAGTAGAAGGATAATCTTTTTCAGATTCAATCAATAATTGAACCGCTCTTTCTCTGATTTCAGGGGGCAATTTTACTTTGCCATTTGTAAGGTAAAAGGGGTCAATTTTAGAATGCCGTTGACAATGTATCGCCTTTTGAGTTTGAAGCAATGTACAATGATAAGATTAACCCGTTAGGTCAGGTGGCCTAACTTAAATAAAAAGTCTCCGACAAACCCGGTACGGTTCACTATCTATTGTTATTCTTACCTGAAATTGATGTGAGCTTATAGAGACAAGGTAAATTTGCAAAAGTGCCGGCTATTCAGTGTTCATTGAATGTTTAATTTAATTTATTAAGCTTGACCTTGGAGTGGCTCTAAGCCTTATACTTGGTACAAATTTTTCGATTGTTATGATGATGCGTTCTACTACATGGATTACAGTCTTGGTTGGATTGTTCATGTTCCAAAGCTTTTGGAATGTGGCGGCGGCCTTTTGTGTCCATGAACAACAGCCTCAATCACAGCAGAGTTATCATTTTGGTCATCACCAAAATACCTTGTGTGCCAGCGATAGTCGTCAACACGATCATAATGGACAGTCAGAAAACATAAAAACATTCAGTAGCGATTTAGAAATCGGTGAAGATCATCAAGATCATCTACCATCGATGACGCATTTGATTGTACAAAATGAAAAAGTAGATGTGTTTCATCCAAGCTCTGAAGTTAAAGTGAATCCACAATTTCATTGGAAAAACAGCTATCAGGCTCCTGACCTGTTTCAACAAAGCCCACCTCCCGAATTTTCCCCGCTCATGGTGGGGTAGCCTAAAACATTCCCACCACTTTTATTATTTAAATAAGTGGGAAAAATCATGTCTTCACAATCAATTATACTCTTGCGTCATAGCTTGGTTGCTTGTATATGTGCAGCGGCTATGCAATATAGCTATGCTGAAAACGTTACCAGCTTTGAATCCGCTTTAGCAAAAGTACAAAGTTACCAGACTCAAGACAAGCTGTGGCAACAAGTTCAGCAAATATCTGAATTGAATATTCAGCAAAGTCGGTTATGGCAGAATCCAAGTATAAGTTTAGAACAGTCTGGCTTTGGCTCAGGTCAAGAACAGGAATTCAATGTTGGCGTTAGTCAACCTCTAGATCTATTTGGTCAGCGTAAGCTGAACCGGGTGATTGCCAATACCTCGAATCAACAAATCCAATTGCAACAGCAATTATGGAAGGCACAAAGCCAACTGATTGTTAAATTTGCATGGTCGCAATTTGCACTTGCTGAGGTTGAGCAGTCTGCTTATTCAGTACAGTTAAAAACAAGTAAAGCCAATCTGGACAGTGCCCAGAAACGCTATCAGGCAGGCAGTATTGCCCTGGTTGATTTTGAGCGTACCCAAATTGAAGCGCTAGAAATCCAACGACTTTATCAGCAAGCGATGCTGAATAAACAAGCTGCCGGTCGTCAGCTGTCTAATTTGTGGGGGGGAGAAACATCTTCACATCTTCAATTGAATAAAACCGCTATCCCTTGGCCAGAGCAAAGTCTCCAAACTGTGCAACGGTATATTGCTGAAGGGTGGCTAGAAAAATTCTATGCCTTGAACATTCAGCAATCGGATCATCAAATTGAAAATTTAAGAATTCAGGCACGTCCCAATCCGACTTTAAATGTAGGCATGAAACGTAGCAAAACCCCTAATGAAAGCAACGATACGACTTTGGCAATCGGCGTGGCTATTCCACTGAATATTTTCAACCGCCAGCAATATGCGATCCCGATGGTCCAGCAACAGCAAATATTGCTGAACCAACAGCAGCAGCGTGAGCTGAAGCAACAAATACTCAATATTGCCAACAGCGTGCATCAGCTCAAAGGTTTACGTAGCCAGTTCGATGCCACAACAGCACAAGTTACTTTGGCGACCAAAGTTCAGAGCCGTACTTTACAAGGGTTTCAGGCAGGGAAACTGTCCATTACCGACGTTCAGCAAGCAACCACCCAACTGCAGAATCTTCGATTGGGTCAATTACAAATTCTACGTCAAGCTTGGCAAACTGCCCTCGCAGCTGAGGCACTCAGTATTGGCACAAGTTATGAAGAAATTAGCCGTTCGGATGCCTATACACAACTGAATAAAAAGGCAGTCGAAGCATCGCAAAATTTAATCAATGGGGGAGCACGATAAAATGAACGCCAAGCAAAACGGAAAAATATCCCAGTCTCTCATGATTGCAATTTTGATTCTGATTACGGTCTTGGTCAGTCTGGTTATTTGGTTAAGTTCAAAAAAAACTGAATCTGAGGGGCATGGTCATGATGAGGGAAATGCCGAACATTCTGATGAAGATAGTTCTGAAGAAGGACATGCTGAAGAAGGCGAAATACAACTGACCAGCCAACAAATGGTTGAACAAGGTTTAAAAGTTGCTGTTGCATCCACAGGATTGGTTGAAAAGCTGACAACCCTGCCAGGTAAATTGGTGGTGAATACCGATCAACAAGCGCATATATCGCCTAATTTTAGTGGTCATGTCGAGCAGGTCAATGTGGCTTTAGGACAGAGCGTGCAAAAAGGACAAACGCTGGCTGTACTAATCGTGCCTGAACTGATCGACCAACAGGCAAATCTGCGTATGGCACAGGTGAATCTGGATTTGGCCCGTAAAGATTACCAGCGCGAACAGCAACTCTGGTCACAGGGGATTTCTGCCAAACAGGATTACCAGCGTGCCGAAAATGCCTACCGTCAAGCGCAGATTACTGTCCAGTCCTCACAAGCACGTTTAAATGCATTAGGTGCAAGTGGCAATAACAATGGGCGTTTTCTGATTAAAGCACCGATCTCTGGGGTGATCAGTCAAAAAGATATTGTGGTCGGTGAAAATGTGCAACTGGCTAATCAGCTCTTTGTCATTGAACAGCTGAAAGATTTATGGCTTGAGTTTAATTTGCCGAATCAATTCTCAGGTCAACTGCAAGCCGGGCAAAAAATTGACTTTAAAGTGAATGATTCAGATCAAATCTATAAAGCTACTGTACAAAGCTTAACCTCTCAGGCAGATGTACAAACAGGGCGTCTGGTGGTGCGCGCAAAACTCGATGCGCAAGCTACTGAGTTGCGTTCTAATGTGTTAGTGAGAGTGTTGATTCCGGAAGCTACAGCAAAATCAGCCCTTCGGATTCAAAAGTCTGCGCTGCAAAGTATTGAAGGTGAAGACAGTATTTTCATCGTAGATTCAGAACAAAAAGGTCAAGTCCACTTAAAAGCACAGAAAGTGCAATTGGGGCAGGCTTCAAGTGATGGACAATGGCTTGAAGTGATTTCTGGGCTGACTGAAGGGCAGAAGTATATCGCTCAAGGCAGTTTCTTGTTGAAATCTGAATTAGAAAAAGACGAGGCAGGCCATGAACATTAATTCTGATCTGCCAAAACCAGAAGGTTTATTCGAACGAATCATTCAGTTTTCCATACAAAATGCGATTTGGGTGTTGCTCTTTGTCTGTACCTGGATTGCGGTCGGGGTGTATAGCTATCAGAAACTCCCGATTGATGCTGTACCCGATATTACCAATACCCAAGTCCAGATTAATACTCAAGCCAAGGGTTTTACTGCGCTTGAAGTCGAACAGCGGATTACCTATCCCATTGAAAATGCCATGGCTGGCATTCCGGATCTGGAGCTTACCCGTTCCATATCCCGTTATGGACTCTCTCAAGTCACCATTGTCTTTAAAGATGGGACTGATATTTATTGGGCCCGTCAGCAGATTAACCAACGGATACAGGAGGCGCAATCTGAGTTGCCTGCACAAATCGCACCGACGATGTCCCCCGTTTCTACGGGTCTCGGTGAGATTTATCAATGGGTACTGAAGGCAGATCCGAATGCGAAAAAGCCGGATGGAACTGCATACACGCCGATGGATTTGCGTGAGATTCAGGACTGGATTGTGCGTCCTCAACTGCAACGTGTTAAGGGAGTTGCAGAGGTCAACAGTATTGGTGGTTTTGAAAAAACCTATGTGGTCTCTCCCGATTTAAACCGGATGCAGCAACTGAATATCTCATTAGAACAACTGCAACAGGCTTTAGCGCAAAATAATGAGAACCGAGGTGCAGGTTATATTGAAGACAATGGTCAGCAATTGACGGTACGTGTACCGGGTACATTCAATGGGCTTTCTGATATTGAGAACACCATGCTGGGTAGCCCAAATGGCAGCCCAATTCGGGTTGGTGATATTGCGCAAGTCTCTATTGGGCATGATTTAAGAACCGGTGGGGCAACCTATAACGGCAAAGAAACCGTTTTAGGGATTGCCATGATGGCGATGGGTGGAAATAGCCGGACTGTTTCTAAAGCTGTGGATGCCAAGCTTCAAGATATTCAGAATAGTTTGCCTAAAGGGGTAGTGATTGAAACGGTGTACGACCGTACTACCTTGGTTGAGAAGGCGATTAAAACCGTTCAGAAAAACTTGGTAGAGGGAGCAATCCTGGTCATCATCATTCTGTTCCTGTTTTTAGGGAATATCCGTGCTGCCTTGATTACTGCCTGTGTCATTCCACTCTCTATGCTGTTTACCTTAACCGGGATGGCACAGAAAAATATCAGTGCCAATCTGATGAGTTTAGGTGCACTCGATTTCGGCATCATTGTCGATGGTGCTGTGGTGATTGTCGAAAACTGTATCCGGCGTTTAGCCCATACACAGCAACTGTTAAAACGACCTCTCACACAAAGTGAACGCTTTAAGGAAGTTTTTCTGGCTGCCCGCCAAGCACGTCGTCCTCTTATTTTTGGTCAGCTTATTATTTTGGTGGTGTATTTGCCGATTTTTGCTTTAAGTGGTGTAGAAGCAAAACTATTTCATCCGATGGCTTTAACCGTTGTTCTCGCACTGGTGGCAGCTATTATTTTATCGATCACCTTTGTGCCCGCTGCAGTTGCTTTATGGGTTAAAGGGGAGATCAAAGAAACGGAAAGCCGTTGGATGATCTGGCTCAAAACCCGATATCAACAGATATTGGATGGAGCCTATCATTACAAAGCGGTGGTTTTAACTTTTGCCATTTGTCTCCTGGTCATTACGGGTCTGCTCAGCACGAAGATTGGCAGTGAGTTTGCACCCCAGCTGAGTGAAGGTGATTTTGCGGTACAGCAATTACGTTCTCCAAGCACAGGCTTGGAAGAGTCTTTACGTATTCAGGAAAATACCGAAAAGCTTTTACTGAAAAACTTTCCCGAAATTAAAGCTATATTTGCCCGTACCGGGACTGCTGAAGTGGCGACAGATGTGATGCCACCGAATATTTCCGATGGTTATATCATGCTGAAACCACGTGAGGAATGGCCAGATTCAAAAGAAAGCCTAGATGCACTTCGAACCCGAATGGAAGCTTATCTTGCGACAATTCCCGGCAATAACAGTGAGTTTTCTCAGCCTATTGAGCTACGTTTTAATGAACTGATTTCAGGTATACGCAGTGATGTGGGGGTGAAGGTTTTTGGTGATGACATGCAGGTTTTGAATACTGAGGCTGCAAAAATCGCGAAAATCATTCAGCAAGTCGCAGGTAGCAGTGCGGTGAAAGTTGAACAAACTTCGGGTCTGCCTTTACTCAATGTAGAGATTGATAAAGCTTTAGCTGCCCAGTATGGCTTGAGTGTGAAATCTATTCAGGATGTGGTGGCTGCAAGTATTGGTGGACAAAGCGTGGGAGAGATTTTAGAAGGCGATCGTCGTTTTGATTTTGTTATCCGTCTTGGAGAGCAAGACCGTAGTGTCGCATCTGTTTCCCAGTTACCTATTCAGCTTCCAAATGGTGGCAGTATTTTATTGTCGGATGTCGCGCAAGTCTCGACCATTGAAGGAATCAACCAAGTCAGTCGAGAAAATGGTAAACGCCGAGTTGTGGTTACAACGAATGTTGAAGGGCGTGATTTAGGGTCTTTTGTTTCTGATGTACAGACACAGCTCAAAGCATACACTTTGCCAAGTGGTTATTGGATAGAATATGGAGGTCAGTTTGAAAATTTGGCTTCAGCCAAAGCACGGATGCAAATCGTGATTCCACTGGCTTTAATCACTATCTTTATTTTACTGATGGCGGTCTTTCACAATGTCAAAGAAAGTCTATTGGTCTTTACCGGGGTACCCTTTGCCTTGACCGGTGGTGTGCTGTTCCTTTGGCTAAGGGATATTCCATTATCGATGTCAGCTGGAATTGGCTTTATTGCCTTATCTGGTGTTGCAGTCCTCAATGGACTGGTAATGCTGACCTTTATTAAGGAATTAAGGGACAAATATCCAGTGCATAAAGCCGTGTGGCAAGGGGCTATTTTGCGCTTAAGACCAGTGTTGATGACAGCTTGTGTGGCTTCACTGGGTTTTGTACCAATGGCGCTGGCAACCGGAACAGGGGCTGAGGTTCAACGGCCACTGGCAACCGTAGTGATTGGCGGGATTATCTCTTCAACATTACTAACTTTGGTGCTGTTACCCGTGCTTTATCGTTGGATAAATGAAAAGAAAGTTTCTTAATCCAATAGATTAGTCGATTTACAGCAGAGATATTGGCTGTTATCCAATATCTCTGCTCATCATAAATAGAATAAGGAAAATATTTTATGTCAGAACATCATGATCATGGCCATGCGGTTGTTACTGAAGAAAATAGTAAGAAGTTAATGGTTGCCTTAGGTTTAACGACTACTTTTTTAATAGTAGAAGTTGTCGCTGCTTTTATTACCCAAAGTTTGGCTTTGTTATCTGATGCAGCTCATATGTTTACTGATGTAGCCGCTTTAGCTATTGCTCTTGCCGCTATCAAAATTGGTAAAAAAGCCGCAGATGATAAAAGAACTTTTGGCTATCAGCGATTTGAAATTTTAGCGGCTCTGTTTAATGCGGTGATGCTTTTTGTGGTAGCAATATATATTGTATATGAAGCTTATCAACGTTTTACGAACCCTGCTGAAATTCAAAGTGTTGGAATGATGATTGTCGCGGTCATTGGTTTGGTCATAAATTTGATTTCAATGAAAATCCTTTCTGCTAGTGCTGAAGGAAGTCTAAATATAAAAGGTGCATATTTAGAAGTTCTTAGTGATGCTCTAGGATCGATAGGCGTGATTATCGGAGGAATAGTTATTTATTTTACCCAGTGGATGTGGGTTGATACCGTAATCGCTGTGTTAATTGGCTTCTGGGTCTTACCTCGAACTTGGATTTTATTAAAACAAAGTATTCATATTCTGCTTGAAGGAGTTCCTGATGAGATTGATATTGAGTCGTTAAGAAATGATTTATTGAAGCTAGAGGGCGTTGAAGGGATTCATCAGTTGAAAGTCTGGGCTATATCCTCAAGAAATATTCATTTAACTGCTCATTTGGTTGCTCCGAATAGCAATACAGATCAACTCTATCAAAAGGCCTTAGAAGTTCTAAAACATAATCATAATATTACTGAAATTACGTTACAAATAGAAAATACGAAATGTAATACATTGAACCAACATAAACACTAATTTGGACTTTAGTCTTCATATAGATGTTTTGTGTAACTTTAAAGTATACCCTAAAGTTACAATCTGAAAGTTCATGAAATTATGTATCATTTAAATGATTTTTAATCATAAGTAACATGTAACTTTAGTGTTAAAGAATTATAATTTACGAAATTGTTCATTTTTATCCAATTGGGGCGTGAAAAAGTGAAAGGCCAAAAAGTAGGGTATGTCCGGGTAAGTTCTGTCGAGCAAAACACTGGACGTCAACTTGAAGGAATTGAGGTCGACCGGATTTTTGTTGACCGTGCTTCAGGTAAAAATACTGACCGACCTAAATTTCAGGAAATGTTGAACTATGTCCGGGAAGGGGACAGGGTGATTGTACATTCAATGGATCGTTTTGCGCGAAGCCTAAAAGATTTGGTCACTGAAGTAGATAAACTGGTCAAACGAGGGATCGCCATCCAGTTTGTAAAAGAAAATATTACTTTTACAGCCGAATCCACCCCGATGGATAATTTGATGCTTCAAATGATGGGTGCTTTTGCACAGTTCGAACGTGAGATCATTTTAGAGCGGCAAAAGGAAGGAATAAAACTCGCCTCTGCTCAGGGGAAGTACAAAGGTCGGGTGCATAAACTAAAGCCTGACCAAGCTGAAGCTTTACGACAAGCATGGAAGGAGGGGAAGTATCCATCGAAAATGGCATTAGGGAAAGCTTTTGGGATTAGTCGTCAGGCGGTATACCGATATTTACAAGTTAGTGAATAGCTTATTGGGATTAGCAACTAAATTTAGTTTAACTTATAAAAATCATGAAACACTGTTCGAATTTTAAGCGTGGAACATGAATAATCAATAAAAAGCCGCTCTGGTGCCTTACTTCCTAGAGCGGCTTAATCTAATATACTGAAATTTAATGATAAATATAAAGTGTTTCATATAAGGTGTATTATGTTAATTTAAGGAAATCTTAATCAAATTCCATTCTTTGTTTCCTGAATATCCAATAAATTAATTTTATTCATTTTTTCAGAGTGAATAACAATAGTTAATTTAGCAGGATGTTTAAATCTCATTTCGCTAATTCTGAATGTCCAAATCATAATTTTTAGTAAGTCCTCATCACTAATTCCCCTATGCTCTTTAATCCTTGTAATACCTGAACCAAATATAGGGACAGAAACACTGCGCTGCCCATAAACTATATTTACTTTGTCCCAGAATGTTATTAGAAATCCTAGATACTCAGGCATGGTTAAATTAGCTCTATTAGAGGAGTCAAATTTAGAAAAAGCAGTCAAAATATAGTCATTATGAACAAATATAGTTCCTATTTTAAACTTCTTTTTCTTTCCAACTAAACGATCTACGTTTTCCTCTAATATTTCATTATCCTCAAAAGGATAGTTATCAATCTCTTGATCAAGAGCACTTATTTCTATATCTAATTTTTTTTGTAAAAAAATTCCATTTAGAGAAACTTCATTAATAATTTTATTATCAACTAAAGTGTCAAAATATTCATTAAAAGCAATTACCTTCAATCCATCTTCTTCAAAAATATCGCCTTCCTTAATACAAACTGTAGTACCTTCAATATCAATTTCAACTGAATTTAATTTATTTGCTTTTCTCCAATCATAGATATAAATAATCACTAAAAATACTAAGAATACTCCACCTAATAAGCCTTGTATCTTTGATGGTATGGGAACAAAAGCAAGTAATAATGTTGCAAAGGCACTGAATAGAGATATTTTTAAAAAAAAGGAATCTCTCAACTTTTTATTAAATATTTTAACTTTCATTATAATTTATAGTCTTTAGATTCTAGAGGTGACTGTACTGTAAATCCTTTGTTTAATAGTGCGTTATGAAGTAAGGACTTATTTAAGGGAACATGTAAAACAGGAATATTTTTTTTAGAGTCCCTGAAAATTGGTAAATTATCCCACAATTGAGTCACTTCATTTTTAAATTGTCCATTTACTGATAAAAGTTCACTGTATGTCGTAAATTCTGGATAAACAACAATAATTGGTAGTTTAAGTACATTCACGCCATAATCAATTTCTTCTCTTAATGCTCTTGAGTTTTTAGTCTTTGAACTTAAAAAAAGAATAATATTTTTTGAACTTCTTAATCTTTCTCTTAACCTAGGTTTTAAGGTTTGCTCCCAATTACTATTATCTCGAACGTTATAAGTCGTTTCATGAGCGTTATAAAATGGAAAACTACCATCTTTTCCTTTCCATGCTTTTAGCATCTGATAATGACAAAAGTCATGTGTAGCATATGCTCCTAATGAAGATGGGTCAAAAGGTTCACTTACATAAAATGCGCTGTAACTATTAATTCTACTCACTTGATTTTCCTTAAATTATTTATATCTTATAATAATGCATTGATTATAAATGACAAGTAATAGAATTAATTCTAAAGATCAAATTGATATATATTTAACATAATGGGCGTTATACGAAGTACACTTGTATATTAATCTAAATATCAACCACTTAATAAAAATAGAAAAATCCAAAAATGACCAAAAAGCCGATTTTGAAACAAGTCGGCTTTTTTATGAGCGGTTTTGATACTTCTTGCCAATAAATTTGACTAAAAAATAGTCAGTTTTGAGGTTTTTCAAATTTTATCAATGCCTCAATGTCCAAAATTATCCACATTTTTTGTGGATAAAATTTAGGCTATTTTGTAAGCCCTGGCTCATACCAATCTCGGCCCTTTGCTGCTATCCGCAATACTGGAAATTTCCTATCATGAAGACATAGAGAGCAGGATGCTCCAGATAAAAAGAATAAGATGAACAACAAGGAACGTGAGATCAGACAGGAGTCAGATCTAAGCGCCAAATATGGAAAAGCCCGACAGGATGTCGGGCTTTTTTATTGCCTATCCTTTCTCATTTGCAAAACAAACATAATGCCCCTAAAATATAGACTATAATCTATATTTTGGTTGTGGTATGTGGACAGTCATTACGACAGATCTATTTAATCAGTGGCTTGAACAGCAAGATGAACCTACATAAGAGAAGGTCCTAGCTGCCCTGGTTGTTCTACAGCAGCAGGGACCGAGTTTAGGCCGTCCTTTAGTAGATACTGTGTATGAGTCTAAATTTACCAATATGAAAGAACTGCGTGTTCAACATCGCGGTAGACCCTTAAGAGCTTTCTTCGCATTTGATCCCTTACGACAGGCTATTGTTCTATGTATTGCTGATAAAGGCGGTAAAAAGCGTTTTTATAAAGACATGCTGGATATTGCAGATGAACAATACCAACTTCATCTCACTACCCTAGGAGATAAATCTAATGGCTAAGACTCTGCAAGAATTGTTAGCTAGCCGCTCTCCAGAGAGCCAAGCCCGTATTCAAAAAATGGCTGATGAATTACTGCTAGAAAATCAGCTTCATCTTATTCGTGAAGAACTCGAAATTTCTCAAAAAGAGCTTGCTGAAACTTTGGGAATAAAACAGCCATCGCTTTCAGCAATAGAAAATCGTGGCAATGATCTTAAGATTTCAACCATGAAAAAGTATGTTGAGGCAATGGGTGGGAAGCTCCGTATTGATGTAGAGCTTCCAACAGGAAAACATATAGGATTCAACGTTTAACAATAAAAATGGGAGCTATAGGCTCCCATTTTTAGATTCGTATAACGTTGAACCCAACGGTAAATAGTCGTGTGATCAACATTCACACCCCGTTCGGCCAGCATTTCCTGCAGTTCACGATAGCTAATGCCATATTTACAATACCAGCGCACAGCCCAAAGAATGATTTCGCCCTGAAAATGCCGACCATGGAAAGGATTCATATGCTGCACCTTTAGCTAAAACAGTCTTCAGCTTACCATTCGTGGTTATTTGCAACAGTGCCGATTTTTTGAAAAAAGCATAGGTCTAGATAATCAAGCTAGATTTTTTAAAACTCCACATTGGTCAATTGTACATAAACCATCACAAGTACCTCTTAAATCAGATAGTTGTTCAATAAGCTTTTGTTGCTTGATTATATTTTCTCTGATAGCACTGACATGTAAGTCAATTAATTCATTCACATCTGAACAATTTTTCTCAGGTTTGTCTTTATAGGTAAGTAATTGACGAATTTCATTCAAACTCATATTTAAAGTTCGGCAATTCAAAATAAATTTAATTCGCTCAACATAGCCTACATCGTAAAGGCGGTAATTTCCTTCCGTTCTTTCCGGTTCCGGAATTAAACCTTCCTTTTCATAAAACCTAATTGTTAATACTGAACATGAGGTTTTTTTAGAGAGTTCACCAATTTTTAAATGCATTGAGTTAGTATTTCCAAAGATTCTTGACTCTATAGTAACTATAGGGATTCTAATATTCAAAGTTTATAATTTTTTTAATGGGTATAATTATGAGTGGTTGTGGATGTAGTAAAGAAACACCATGCGAAGATAAGAAATCTCAACAAGAAAATCATCCATCAATTGCAGAAGCAAACAATTCAAAGAATTGTGATAATACGCTTAGCTGTTGTGGTGAAGAGGAAGAAAAAAAATCTTCATCTCCTTGCTGTAACACTTCAAACAGTTGTGAAGATACCGCACAATCCTGTTGTGGTTCTGATCCCAAAGAAAATTTAAGCACTGAAGACGTTTTAAAAGATTCGCACTACATGAGTGAATACTTAGTTCCCAAAATGGATTGTTCTGCGGAAGAACAGATGGTTCGTATGGCGCTATCTTCAATTGATGGTGTTCAAAAACTCATCTTTGATTTACCTAACCGTTCTTTAAAGGTTCTACATAATCAAAAAGATGAAAATATAACCACCAAACTTGAAGCTTTGGGTTTTGGTGCAAAGCTTGTGAAAACTGAAACTTATATAAGCAATCAGCAGGCTAAGCAAACAAGTACCTACACCATTCCTAAAATGGATTGCTCTGCTGAAGAGCAAATGGTCCGTATGGCTCTTGCAGATATTGAAGCAGTTAAAGGTCTTACTTTTGATCTTCCCAATCGAAAACTGAAAGTCTTCCATAATGAAGGGATTCAGCAAATTACGGCTAAACTCGAAGGACTGGGTTTTGGGGCGAAACTTGATGAAATACAGCTTTCTTCAGGCGATATACCTAATGAACCTGATCCTGTGAGACAAGCTAAAGTACTTAAACTGTTATTAGGTATTAATGCTCTACTTTTCTTTATAGAATTCATCAGCGGTATTATTGCTGCGTCTACAGGATTGATTGCTGATTCTCTAGATATGTTTGCCGATGCAGCCGTTTATGGTATTGCGCTATATGCCGTCGGAAAAGCTGCGAAATATCAAATAAAAGCAGCCCATTTCGCAGGTTGGATTCAGTTATTACTTGCTGTTATCGTGATTGTTGATGTCATTAGACGATTCATGTTTGGAAGCGAGCCAGAATCAACGCTCATGATTGTTATTGGCCTGCTCGCACTTATAGCTAACGTGACATGCTTATATCTTATTTCTGGTCATCGAGAAGATGGCGCACATATGAAAGCCAGTTGGATTTTCTCGGCGAATGACGTTGTCGTAAATATGGGCGTTATATTTGCCGGTGTACTCGTGGCGTGGACGGGATCAGCTTATCCAGACTTAATCATTGGCATACTGGTTTCTTTATTCGTACTTAATGGTGCCCGAAAAATTTTGGCTTTGAAGTAAGGGCACTGTTGCAAATAACCACGAATGGTAAGCTGAAGACTGTTTTAGCTAAAGGTGCAGCATATGAATCCTTTCCATGGTCGGCATTTTCAGGGCGAAATCATTCTTTGGGCTGTGCGCTGGTATTGTAAATATGGCATTAGCTATCGTGAACTGCAGGAAATGCTGGCCGAACGGGGTGTGAATGTTGATCACACGACTATTTACCGTTGGGTTCAACGTTATGCTCCTGAAATAGAAAAACGTTTACGCTGGTATTGGCGTAATCCTACAGATCTGAGCTCGTGGCATATTGATGAAACCTATGTAAAAGTGAATGGACGATGGTCTTATCTGTATCGTGCAGTCGATCAACGTGGCGATACCATTGATTTTTATCTTTCTTCTAGACGTAATACCAAATCAGCATATTGTTCTCTTGGAAAAATTTTAAATAATGTGAAGAAGTGGCAAATTCCACAAGTGATCAACACGGATAAAGCACCCACATATGGACGTGCTTTATCACGGTTAAAACGGGAAGGTAAATGTCCACCAGACCTTGAGCACAGGCAGATTAAGTATAAAAATAACGTGATTGAATGTGATCATGGCAAGCTAAAGCGGATCATCAGGGCCACATTAGGATTCAAATCTATGAAGACGGCTTATGCCACAATTAAAGGTATTGAAGTCATGCGTGCACTACGTAAAGGACAAGCATCGTCATTTTATTATGGTCAGCCTCAGGGTGAAGTGTGTCTAATCAACAGGGTTTTCGGTCTCTAAGTACTTTTTAAAGGGAACATCATCGACTCAAATCTCTATTTGCAACAGTGCCTAATTAAATCCCTTACAATTCAAATTTTTCAGCAACGACTTATCTTTGTTAAAATAGTATTAATTTATTTTTTTTAGGACAAACCTTAACAAAATTACAAATTTGTAATTTGGTTGTCATTTAGGTGTATACATCTAGGAATTAGTATATGAAGAAATTATTTTTTGGTCCAAGATATGATTAGATTCAATAATATATATATGAAGATTGTTTTAGTTATTTTTACTATAGTTTTTTCAACCAGTAGTTTTGCTGATGGGGGACTTCGTTTCTTAGAGAAAAATTTAGAAATAATTAACAATGAAAAAAGCAAAGGGTGTGAAGAGAATTAATTCAAAATTATAATGAAGCACATATAACTAGGAAAACTAAAAATTAGTTATTTTTAGTATGGTGTAACTAAGATTAATTAATTTTTTTAAATCGAATGATAAATATATTTATTGTTTTTAATTTATTCTTTACCATTTTCAAATTTTTAAATAGTCCGAAAAGACTATTTTAAACTTTAGGGTTACATATGCTCCTATACATAGGCAGGAATAAATATGCAACTTAGTATATTTGCAACAATAGTACTGGAAAGATTCATGTAATAATGCTTAAAACTCTCTAATTAGTTAGGGAGGCATTGGAATTGGAGAAAAAAGTAAAGTGCCCACTAGCAAATGTGGTTATTGGAGGAATTATCTCATCAACCCTTCTTATGTTGGTTTTATTACCAATATTGTCCCGGTGGATAAATGAAAAGAAAGCTTCTTGACCAATTATAGTAAGCAATTTTTAGCAGAAATATTGAGGCTTACTCAAGTCTCTCAGCTAATCGTAAATAGAATAAGGAAACTATTGTATGTCAGAAGATCATTCTCAGAGCCACGCGGCTGTTACTGAAGAGAATAGTAAGAAGCTAATATTTACTGTAGGTTTGACCACTACGTTTTAATCGTAGAAATTATAACCGTTTTTATTACTCAAAGTTTAACTTTTGTGATTATCTAAAAACACATAGCGGTCGAATGGCCATATTAACTGACTTAAAATCAGTCGCATACTTTAATGTAGCGGTTCTGATAGCACAAAAGTTCGCAGCATGAAAACGGAACCGGCATAATTGATTTATAGTGAACCCATACACTAAGCATAATGATTTAGAGGACGATAATCCCAATGAAAAAATTCCTTTTAGGAGCTGTTGCCGCATCTGTTTTGGCTTTTTCAGGCAATGCTATGGCCAATTTTGTGGCAGGTCAGGACTATCAGGTGGTCGCAAAACCAGTCAAAGTCGAAAAACCGGGCAAAATTGAGGTACGTGAATTCTTCTGGTATGGCTGTGGTCACTGTTTCACGTTGGAACCGCATATGCAGGACTGGTTGAAAAAATTACCCAAAGATATCCGTTTTGTACGTACACCTGCTGCAATGAACCCGCTTTGGGAACAGGCTGCACGTGCTTATTATGTTTCAGAAGCCCTGGGTGTGCGTCAAAAAGCACATTTACAGTTATTCCATGATATTCATGACAAGCAGCGTCCAATTTTAGAACAGGCACAATTGGCCAAGTTCTATACCCGTTATGGTATTTCTGAAGAGAAATTTAACACGACTTATAAATCATTCCCGATTTCGTCAAAAATTGCTCAGGCAAAAAAATTGACTGCTCAATATCAGTTAAGCGGTGTACCAGCGGTGACCGTGAATGGTAAATATATTGTGCAGGGCAATGATGCCAAAGTAATTCAGGTGGTGAATTACCTGATTGAAAAAGAGCGTAAAGCCAAATAAGACGCGATTGATTATCTCTAAAAAAAACCTGCATCGAATCTGCAGGTTTTTTTATTTAAACTGGAGGAATGGTTATTTACGTCCTGACTGCCGGATCTGGTGTTTCTATCGGCGGGCGATACCAGTGTAAAATTCCTCGGAATAAGAGCTGCATCTGCAACACGCTTTGCGCTTTAAAGTCATGGGATTGAATATGAATCGTGGATGGCTTTGTTGCACAAACCTATCTGTAAAGGCTTTTTCAGCGATATAATTTTCAAATGAAGAAGCCTGCACACAAAATCTACCGCACAACCAATTGGCCCGCATATAACCGAGCACTCATGAGTCGCGGAAATATTGCCATTTGGTTTGATCCTGCTACGCAATGGTATGCTCCATCAAAAGGCAAACAAGGGCGAAATCAAACCTACTCCGACGCAGCTATCCAATGCTGCTTAATGATTAAATCCTTATTCCGTCTATCTTTACGTATGGTCACTGGCTTTGTGCAAAGTCTGATTAAACTTTGCGGATTAAATTGGACCGCTCCAGATTACACCACGCTTTGTAGAAGACAAAAGCATATTGATATTGTAATCAGCTACCAAAAAAGTAGCGATGGGCTGCATCTACTCATGGACTCTACAGGCATGAAGTTTCTAGGTGAGGGCGAATGGAAACGCAAGAAACATGGACCTGAATATCGTCGCCAATGGCGTAAACTTCATATTGGTATAGATGCTAAAACCCTACAAATACGAGCAGTTCAGCTTACAACCAATAATGTCAGTGATTCACAGGTGCTTGGTGATTTACTTAATCAGATTCCACAAGATGAGCGGATTGACTCTGTTTATACCGATGGAGCTTATGACACCAAGCAATGCCGTCAGGTCATTGCAGATCGGCAAGCGCATGCGGTGATTCCACCTAGAAAAAATGCGAAACCATGGAAAGATACAAAGAGTAGCTCGCTAGAGCGAAATGAATTACTTCGAGCAATTAAACGTTTAGGCAGGACACTATGGAAAAAATGGTCAGGCTATCATCGGCGAAGTTTGGTTGAAACTAAGATGCATTGCATCAAATTATTAGGAGATAAACTCAGTGCAAGTAGTTTTGATAGCCAAGTCAATGAGATCCATGCACGTGTGGCAGTCCTTAACAGATTTACGGAATTAGGTCGACCACTTACCCAAGTTACGCCTTAAATTTGGCTCAATTAGGGGCGCTTTGCATTTCAAATCTTTGTGCAACAAAGCCAATGTATATAAAAAATGGTTAAATAATTGCAAGGGGGGCTTTAAAACGTTTTAATCGTAAAGCATTTCCTAGTACAAATATTGACGAGAGAGCCATTGCACCAGCAGCAAATACAGGAGAAAGTAGCAGTCCAAATTGCGGATAAAGTACACCTGCTGCAATAGGAATCAGAGCTGCATTGTAAACAAATGCCCAAAATAAATTTTCACGAATATTGGTTATAGTCGCTTTGCTTAAAGCGATAGCATTTGGCACTCCTTTCAGGTTGCCAGACATCAAAACCACATCAGCAGCTTCAATAGCTACGTCTGTACCTGTACCTATTGCTAAACCAATATCTGCTTCTGCAAGTGCAGGGGCATCATTAATGCCATCTCCAACATATGCGAGTTTACCATATTGATTTTTTAATTTTTTAACGGCCTCTATTTTACCTTCTGGTAAGACTTCTGCAATAACCTCATCAATACCTAGTTTTTTTGCAATCGCTTGAGCTGTATGACGGTTATCACCTGTAATCATGGCAACCTTTAAACCTAACTGATGTAACGCTTCAATTGCAGCAAATGTTGATTCTTTAATTGGATCTGCTACAGCAATAATGGCAGCAAGTTTCTGGTCAATCGCAACATAGAGAGGGGTTTTTCCTTCTTCTCCCAAACGATCCGAAAATTGAGAAAAAACATTAGGATTCAAACCTAGTTTTTCCATATATCGATCTGCACCAATATGAACCAAATGTTCAGACACCGTTGCTTCTATTCCATAGCCCGTGACTGACTTGAAATCAGCAACAGGAGACAGGATTAATTCCTTATCTATAGCGGCTTGTACAATTGCTCGAGCAATAGGATGCTCAGACTTTGATTCAACGGCTGCCATAAGTGAAAGTACGGCATTGTATTCAAACCCTTCTAAGACATGCAGATCGGTTAAAATTGGTTTCCCTTCAGTCAGGGTCCCTGTTTTATCAACAGCAACCACTTTAGTTTCTTTGAGCAGCTGCAAAGCTTCCCCTTTACGGAATAAAACACCCATTTCAGCACCACGCCCAGTTCCCACCATGATTGATGTAGGCGTTGCAAGTCCCATTGCACAAGGACATGCAATAATGAGTACCGCAACTGCATTAACTAAGCTAAACGTTAGGGCTGGCTCAGGGCCGAAGATAAACCAAGTAATAAAAGTTAAAAGAGAGAGACCCATTACTACAGGTACAAACCACATGGTAATTTTATCAACCAATGCCTGAATCGGCAGCTTGGAACCCTGTGCCTGTTCAACCATTCGGATGATTTGAGAAAGCACTGATGAACTACCAACAGAGGTGGCTTTGATATTTAAGCTGCCACTTTGGTTAATTGTTCCTCCTACCACAGTAGAGCCTATCGTTTTTTCAACGGGCATAGGCTCGCCAGTAATCATGGATTCATCAATAAAACTTTGGCCGTGAATAACTTCACCATCGACAGGGATACGCTCGCCTGGTCTAATCTCTACAATCGTTCCTGTTTGAACTTCGGCAATCGGAACTTCTATCACCTGATTATTGAGCTGTATTCTGGCAACTTTAGGCTGCATTCCAACTAGATGTTGAATTGCTAAAGACGTTCGGCCTTTTGCCTTGGCTTCAAAAAATCTACCTAATAGAATTAAAGTGATAATAACCGCTGCAGCTTCATAATAAACATTGACCGTACCTTGTGGCAGGACACTTGGAAAGAAAGTAGCAACCACTGAATAAAGATAAGCAGCCAATGTTCCTACAGCCACCAAGGAATTCATGTCTGGTGCTAAGCGGAATAAACTTGGGATGCCCTTTTTAAAGAAGCGTCGGCCTGGAAAAATTAATGCTACTGTGGTCAAGAAAAATTGCATTAACCAGCTATTTTGTTGGCCAATGTTATCCATCATAAACGTATGAAAGGCGGGAATCAGGTGTGATCCCATTTCTAAAATAAAAACGGGTAGAGTCAATAAGACTGACAAAATTAAATCTTTTTTAAGTTTTTCTAATTCAATATTCTTTTTATCTTGAAAGCTTTCCGTAGTTTGATGAACTGACTTTGCTTCAAACCCTGCTTTGGTCACAGCCTGAATTAACGAGTCACGAGTGACAGATGAGCTTGCCTGAATAGTCGCTTTTTCAGTAGCCAGATTTACATGTGCTGATTCCACACCCTCAACAGATTTTAAGGCTTTTTCTACTCGACCTACACAAGAAGCACATGACATACCCTCAATCGTAAGCTCTATTGGTTGCAGCGCTTCCACTTCGTAGCCTGCTTTTTCTACGGCTTTAATTAGAGTAGCGCGATCAAGTGGTTGATGCGCATAAATGACTGCTTTTTCGGTAGCCAGATTTACATGAGCCGACTCAACACCCTCAATAGATTTTAAGGCTTTTTCCACACGGCCTACACAAGAAGCACATGTCATCCCCTCAATCTCTAATGTTTCACTGTAGTGTGGCGTATCAGTCATTTCGGTACTCATATACGATCTCTATCATTTAGATATGCTGAGTTCTATATGCGAAGATCAGCTCGAACCAAGATAATTGGGAATTCAGGCAGCACTTTTATTGCAAGCAAGTACAGATTTTATCTGTACGATGAGAAAAACAAGAGTAAGTAAAGTGATAAGGGATTACCACTTTACTCTAACAGAGATTAAGCAGGCTCAGCTGTAAATCCACGATCACCGAGAGTGGCAATGACTTTATCCTGACTAACCGTTGTGTTGATTTCAACGATACGGTTTTGTAAATCAATATCGAGTGATGCATTCGAGTCGAGCTCTTTAATTGCAGTAGTAATGCCTCGTGCACAACCACCACAAGTCATATTAGCGATGTGAAATTTCATATGTTGCTCCTTTTTAACAAAATATTTGTTTAAACCATTAGAACAGTAACTCTAAACTTTCACCATACAACCAGCCTTTCTCTGAATCAGTTACTTGCTGTAACTTGGTCTGTTTACATCCATAGTTTTCATCAGAGTATTCTAAAGCATAGCGTTCTAATGACTATAGTAAAAGTACTTAACCAACATTAACGTGACTTAAAAATGACATTTTTGTCATCTACGATCACTTTGAAATTTATAAGATAGTTATTTCAATCAATAGTAGTGAACTGAATAGATGAGACTCTTATGGATTGAAGCTAAAAACCGGTGACTACCTTTAATGTATAAATGCCTTATGATGCGAGTTTACTGTTCTGATTGTCGTAAGCTGGCAGTCTAGTAGAAACTTTATTGCTCAGCTACAAAAGATAAAAGTACTAATGTTAAATTTCCTCAATAACCTTATTTTGAAATTCTCTTATTCAATACCCACTACTGTTGTTATATAGCCGGTTGTTAATAGAATTGATAGGCCTAATAACATCTCAAATAAAATGGCATGACTAAGGTGTTTAGCAAATTGAGGATGTTGCAGACGCGGAGTAAAATACCATTTATTAAAGGCTGCTAAAAGCAAAATGCTTATAACAAACAATATTTTAATAATCAAAGCATGACCATATGGAGTATTGAGTAAGGTATTAAAATCTTTAATTAAAAGAAGAGCTACACTAGCGCCACAGGCGATTAATATCCCAACAATGAAAGCAGCAATACGTCCAAATACATGCATGCGATCTTTTAAAGGTAAACCACTTATTTCCCGGCTGGTTTTCCATAACGGATATAAAGACCCCATCCATAACGACATAACTAGAATATGGATTGATAATAAAATTTGAGCAAGTAAGGTTAAATTAGCGACATGTCCGAGCTGGGAAAAACTAAAAATAATCGGGATAAGTAAAATACAAAATATTGAACTTTCAATTATAGAAAACTGACCTTTGTTCCTGTTAACTTTAACCACCATGAGAAGAAGTAAAAGAGCAAAACTAATAGAACGAAGAACGTATATATACCCCGTCGGAGTATTAACCAATATATTAATATACGTGGGGTCCACCATCCCTGTAATACCAGTATTGGCAAAACTACCAATCAGAATAAAAAATCCCAAGGTACTGGAAATTAGGCCTAATCCAGCGCCAATTGTAATATATTTAAGAATCGATTCTTTTAGTTCAAGATATTGTCTCAGTAAAAAATAGCAAAAGGCTCCACCAACGACAAAAGCTAAACTTAAATATAAAATAACCTTAGTTAACCAAGTGGCCCACATCCAATATTCAGAAATCATTATTTTTGTCCATTCTAGAACAACATGCCAGCACCTCACTGACATGTTGAAAGGTAATCAATTCTTATTTAGTTGATTTGATAGTGAAACTATATTCACCATTCATGTTGTGGCCATCTTTCCCCATTGTTGTCCAGACAACGGTATATTTACCTTTTTTCAGTTTCGGAAGAGCGACATCAAAGGATTTCTTTAAGTCATGAGTAACTTCATATTTTAAAGGAACATCTCTTCGCTGAGCATCCAGTAACTTAATATTCATCAACATAACCTCTGCACCAAAGTTAAGGGTCAAGCTCTTTGGTTGACTAAGGATAGATGCATTTTCCGCAGGAATCGCACTCACTAAACTCACATGAGCGAACGTAGTTGTAGTAGCCACAATCATCGTTGCAGCTACTACAACATTACGTAGAGCAGTCATTTTATTTTGAAATAATTTCATTTACGTTTCCTCTTGATTCGTTAGTTCATTAGAGATGACTTTATAAAATCTATATTTAATGAGACCACATCATCTCCTCTTATATTTCAATTATTAGTGAGAGACAGAAACAGAGCGATGACTTCAAAATTACATTTTTGTCATTTTTAAAATTTAAAATCTTTAACTATTAAAATAATCTTATTGAAAAATAATGATCATTTAACAAACAAATTATGTAGGTGGTTGATTTATGAAATGTAGTAATCATTTTGTCTAAGAAAATAGTAGCTATTTAATTTTTTATATTTTATTTTAAATATAAACATGTTATGTTTAATTTGATCTAATATAAATTTGTGGGCTAAGCACATGACTCAAACACGTCCAAGAATGACCAAATTATTTGAACAGCTTGGTTTAGCTTCTACTGAAGAAGCAATTGCAAAATTCATAGAGAGCCATCAGCTAGCTGGAGATGTTTTTTTAACACAAGCAATTTTTTGGACTGATGCTCAACGTCATTTTTTAGAAGAAAAACTACACTCTGATGGTGAATGGACGACAGTGATTGATCAATTAAATGAGTCTTTACATGAAAATTCAGTAAAATAATTTTCCGTTAGTATTAAGGATCTACATTCTTCCCTGCATTGAATACAACTCATTCATACAGTAGTACTGTTTTGGAGATGGAATCTCTATTATATAAGTAGTAGATTCCTTACTCTGAAATTTGGATTATAAACCCTAATATTAAAAATAATCTTCTTTACCTTCTATCGGCTTTGTTGCATAAATATGTAAGCATCTGATTTAAATAAATTTAATTTTGGATCAAAAAATAATCAAAACTTCTAAAATCATATAGTTATGAAATCTTTGTGCAACAAAGCCCCTTCTATCTAATAAATATACCAATAAGTTTAATAATTAAATTATCCACCCTTTTTTCTATAAAAAACTATTTTGATCAACTGTATTTTTTCTTTAAAGGAATAACAGTGTAAATTACATTAAGAATGTGTCTCTAACTAGCCTTGGAGTCATCTAATCATTTCATTTTTATTTTTTTAAGCACATAAAATCATAACAACTTTAATAGTTTTAAAAGATTAATATTAAATAAAATTTTTGTCATCTCAGCATAGACTATATATTTCGAGAAGATCTCAAAATTACATTTTTGTCATTTTCAAAAAATAATTAATTAATAGTGCTAAAATTTTTAAGAGAGACAGAGAATAACCAAATATTTCATCAGTTTAGTAGTCAAATTCCTAGACTCTGTTCAGTACTAAAACATAGCTTTTACTTCCAAATTATTTAAAGGAAAAAATTATGATGAAATTCAAAAACATTTTTTTGGGCTTATGTATCGCAGCCGCGTCATTGAATACATTTGCACAGCAATCCGATGAACACAAAGATCACCACCCTGAAAAAACAGCACCATCTGCAGTAACAATTAAGCAAACAGTTACCAGCACCACTGCTACAGATAAAATGGCTGCAATGGACCAGCACATGAAAGCAATGCAAGCCATGCATGCAAAGATGATGGCTGCAAAAAACCCTCAAGAACGTCAAAAACTTATGGCTGAGCACATGAAACTCATGCAAGGAGGTATGAGCATGATGAAACAGATGAGCGGCCAAAGCATGAATGCAAATATGGCTGACCGTCAGCAAATGATGGAAAAACGTATGGACATGATGCAATCCATGATGCAGATGATGATGGACTGTATGCCTCCCTCCACAACTAAATAATTACCCATGAATTAGAGAGGGAAGCACCATGAACCATCAACCTCAAGAACATAATTCAGTACCTAACTTTTGGTCTACACGTTATGCCATCGGCCTATTCGTGATTGGTGGTGTGGCAGCCTATTTTCTCTTAACCGAGCATTTGGCCCATGTCGTTGGTGTTTTACCCTTTTTACTCCTTTTAGCATGCCCACTCATGCATATTTTTATGCATGGTGGTCATGGACATCACCATCATCAACAGAAAAATCCAGACACATCAGATAATAAAAAATCACGCGAACCAGGAGACCCCTCATGAATCATGCGGAATCGGCCTATGGTCTGTGGTGGCTCGTCATCATAAATTCGGCAATTTTCATTATGTTTGCCTTCAGTTTTTTTAAACCCGCCACAGCACGAGACTGGCGTACTTTTAGCGCTTTCTCTGCTTTCATCATTGCATTGTTTGTCGAGATGTATGGTTTCCCTTTAACCATTTACCTGTTGTCAGGCTGGCTACAAACTCGCTTTCCTGAACTTGATTTGCTGTCGCATAACTCAGGTCACTTATGGTCAACGCTACTGGGTGAAAAGGGTGATCCACATTTTGGCATTCTGCACATCGCGAGTTATATTTTTTTGGGCTATGGTTTCTATTTACTATCAAAAGCATGGCAGGTGTTGTACCACGCACAACGTCATCACCAATTGGCAGTAAGCGGACCCTATGCGCGCATACGCCACCCGCAATACGTAGCTTTTGTAATGATCTTGCTGGGTTTTTTATTGCAATGGCCAACTTTACTGACACTGATTATGTTTCCGATCTTACTGATTATGTATGGGCGCCTAGCAATCACGGAAGAGGCTGAGATGAGTAAACAGTTTGGTACTGTCTATGACAGCTATGCTCAACAGACTCCAAGATTTATTCCAAAATTCGGCCATAAAACCACTTTACCATAGGAGAATTATTTATGTCAGATCAAAAAAATCATAACCAGGACCATATGGCACAGGCTACAACAGACGTACTGAAAGACCCAGTCTGTGGTATGACCGTCACTGAAGAATCGAAATACCATGAGGAATTTAAGGGGAAAACTTACTTTTTTTGCAGTGATAAATGTCAATCAAAGTTTCATAGCAGCCCGGTGCAATATATCGCTAAACCCGCAACGACGACTGCCGATGCACATACACAGCATCATCAGACTGTTCAACACGTTAATGCGGCAAGCACAACAGGTACGACCATCTATACATGCCCAATGCATCCAGAAATCAGGCAAGATCATCCTGGAAACTGTCCTAAATGCGGAATGACACTGGAGCCACTCATTCCTGAATTAGAGGAAGATGAGAATCCGGAGTTACGTGATTTCCGCCGACGCTTCTGGTGGACACTGCCATTGACCATCATCGTGACTTTTTTGGCGATGTTTGGTCATCAAATGAACCTGTTCAATATGGCTGTTCAGAGCTGGATTGAACTGGTGTTGTCACTCCCAATTGTACTTTGGGCAGGTTGGCCATTTTTTTCCCGGGGTTGGCAATCGGTTGTGAATCGCAGCCCGAACATGTGGACGCTGATTGGTTTGGGCACTGGAGCTGCATTTATTTATAGTGTGGTCGCAACCATTGCACCGCAAATCTTCCCAGACTCATTTATTTCCATGGGTCGTGTCGCTGTTTACTTTGAAGCTTCAGCGGTCATCATTTCATTGACCCTACTGGGACAAATATTGGAGTTAAAAGCACGTTCGCAAACTTCTGCTGCAATTAAGTCACTCCTTGGGCTCGCTCCTAAAACAGCTCGCCGAATCCTGCCTGATGGAACTGAAGAAGATGTTCCTCTAACGCATGTCCATGTAGGAGATTTACTCAGAATTCGCCCAGGTGAAAAAGTGCCTGTGGATGGTGTAATCACTGAAGGAAGTAGTTCAGTGGATGAATCGATGCTGACAGGTGAACCTTTACCTATCACTAAACGTATCGGCGATAAAGTCATTGGAGCTACCCTGAATACCAATGGTTCATTGATCATGCGTTCAGAGAAAATTGGTTCAAGTACCATGTTATCCCAGATCGTACAGATGGTGGCGCAAGCTCAACGATCGAGAGCACCAATGCAACGTATGGCTGATCAGGTAGCAGGTTGGTTCGTCATGGCTGTAGTGATCATTGCCTTGCTTACCTTCTTTGTATGGGGACTATTCGGCCCAGAAGAATCAAGCTGGGTTTATGCATTAATCAATGCTGTGGCAGTACTCATTATTGCCTGTCCTTGTGCACTAGGCTTGGCAACTCCAATGTCTATCATGGTTGCGACGGGTAAAGGTGCTACTCATGGTGTGCTGTTCCGTGATGCAGCAGCCATTGAGAATCTACGCAAGATTGACACACTAATCATCGATAAAACAGGTACGTTAACTGAAGGACGCCCTGTATTCGATCGTGTAGTTGCCGCATCAGGTTTTGACGAATCTGAAGTATTACGTTTAGCCGCCAGTCTTGATCAAGGCAGTGAACACCCGCTAGCCGAAGCGATTGTAAACGCAGCACACGAACGTGGCCTGTCTCTTGAAACACCAGATAATTTTGAATCAGGCTCAGGGATTGGTGTTCGAGGTCAAGTGGGCGATCGTCAGTTAGCTTTGGGCAACACAGCACTGATGGAGCAATTAGGTATCTCGGTACAATCTCTGATTCCGCAAGCCGAAGAGCTGCGTTCGGAAGGTGCAAGTGTGATGCATCTAGCCATCAATGGTGAATTGGCCGGTCTGCTTGCAGTATCCGATCCCATCAAAAAAAGTACCCCTGAAGCACTTGCCACCCTGAAGGAAGCGGGTCTACGTATCGTGATGGCAACAGGAGATGGTCTCACCACTGCCCGTTCAGTCGCAGCACGTCTAGGCATTGATGAGGTACATGGCGAAGTCAAACCCGCAGATAAACTAGAACTGGTCAGCAAATTGCAGAAGGAAGGTCGCATCGTGGCTATGGCCGGTGATGGCATCAATGATGCACCAGCCTTGGCTAAAGCTGATGTCGGTATCGCTATGGGAACCGGGACTGATGTTGCAATGAATAGTGCCCAAGTTACGCTGGTCAAGGGAGATTTACGCGGTATCGCGGTTGCCCGTTCACTTTCGGAAGCTACTGTCGGCAACATGAAACAGAACCTCATGTTTGCTTTCCTTTACAATGCTTTGGGTGTCCCTATCGCGGCTGGCGTACTATATCCATTTACCGGTTGGTTGTTGTCACCGATGATTGCCGCCTTGGCTATGAGTTTGAGTTCAGCTTCAGTCATCACGAATGCCCTTCGCCTGCGAAATAAAAAGTTATGATAGAGAGTTCTTTTCTTCCACCAGATGTATCAGGCCTGATTGCAGCACTTGCCATCGGCCTGCTCATTGGTTTAGAACGAGGATGGCACGATCGTGAATTGCCCGAGGGCAGCCGAGTAGCAGGCCTACGTACCTTCACATTGACAGGATTGCTCGGAGGAGTGCTCGGTCATTTACAACCAAACTTCGGGCCTTGGCCGCTGGTCGCGGCCGTATTAGGGCTTTCCTTATTATTAACAGTGTCCTACGCGCGTACCGCAAAACTTTCCGGTAATCTAAGCGCTACCACGACGATCGCGATGCTGTTGACATTAGTTTTAGGTGCATATGCATCCCATGGTAATGTTACTTTAGCATTAACCGCGGCTGTAATCGTCGCTGTATTTTTGGATCTCAAGCCAACCTTACACGGTTGGCTACGCTTGATAGAGCATCGTGAATTAACCGCATCCCTGCAGTTGCTGGTACTTTCTGTCGTTATATTACCCTACTTACCCAATACGGGTCTGGGACCTTTTGCTGCATTAAATCCTTACCAGTTATGGTGGGCAGTGATCCTGATTGCCGGACTCTCTCTGGCAGGTCATTTTGCCATGCGGCTTACCGGTTCAGAAAGAGGCATATTCTGGACAGGTCTATTGGGTGGTTTGGCATCTTCTACAGCTGCAACTGTCGCACTGGCACGCTATACACGCCAGCACCCCGTCATGGTCAGTGCTGCTATTTCTGGAACATTGGCTGCCTGTGGCATCATGTTTTTTCGTATGGTTGTGCTGATAGGCGTCATTGAGCCAGCATTGCTAAGCACTTTTGGTGGTGCAATGATGATTGCGGGAATCCTTCTGCTGGGTATGGCATTGTGGAGACAACGCCAAATTACCAGCGCTGAAAACAACGATCGAACAATAGAAGCAATGGCTCCTTTTGATCTTGGGACAGCATTCAGCTTCGCTGCTTTCCTGGCTGTCATGGCAGTCTTGGTCCCGGCAGCAAAACAATGGTTGGGCACCAGCGGCATCTTCGTATTATCGACTATTTCTGGGCTAGCAGACGTAGATGCTATTTTAGTCTCACTTGCCCGCCTGCATAGTACTGAAGGCTTAACAACAAATGTGGCTGCTGTCGCGCTAGGGCTGGCCACACTGAGCAACATGTTAAGCAAAGCGACAATTGCATGGATGACAGGGGGGGCACAGTTTGGCCGAGCTATCATATTTGGCTACACAATTGCCATGATAGGTGCTGGCGTAGCTCTGGCTCTCAGTTTGAGCTTTATGTAAGGTCAACTCGGGTAAATGGAAGATGTTCAAAAAATGAGTTAAAATGATTTCCCTTGCATGGATTCACTTTGAAAAACAATGGTAAAAATGATTCGACCATTGAGGGATTCAGCCTGGATGGTCGCCCCAAGCATATCAAGAATAGATTTTGTTATCGCGAGCCCTAAGCCGGTTCCTTCTTCTGTTCTTTGTCTAGATGCATCTGTTCGATAAAATCGATCAAATAACCTGGATAGTTGTTCAGGAGAGATTTCAGGGCCTTCATTTTCAATTGAAAATATTGTGTTATCTAAATTCTGTTGAAGTTTTATGCGTATTGTAGAATTCTTATTTCCATATTTAACTGCATTAGATAATAGATTGCTGAGTGCTCGACGTAACATAGCAGGATCACCTTTGACATTTCCAGATCCTGTTTGTTGAAGCGTCATATTTTTTTCGGCAGCTAGCGCATCATAGAAATCAAATAAGGCTGTAACTTCTTTAACCAGGTCAATATTCTGTAAGTTCTGTAATTTTAGGCCATGTTCTGCTTTTGCCAAGAAAAGCATATCGGATACCATTCGAGCCAAACGTTCTAATTCTTCTAAATTAGAAAATAGTACTTCTTGATAGGTACTGGTATCTCGTTTACGGGCAAGACATACTTGAGTTTGAGTCATTAAGTTATTAATCGGTGTTCTAATTTCATGCGCTAAATCAGATGAAAAATCGGAAAGCCTTTCTAAAGCTGATTCTAGTCTGTCGAGCATATCATTGAAGGCAATTGCTAATGATTTTAGTTCTGTTGGTGTGTGCTCAACTTCTAAACGTTCTGAAAGATGTTGGGCAGAAATGCCTTCTGCGACCTTAGCCATTTTTTGCACGGGTCTTAAACCTCTCCAGGTTGCAAACCAGCCTAAAAACATTAAACAAATCGTACCGGCTAAACCAATGTAAAAAAGTTGACGCTTAAAATCATTTAAAAAATGTAGATGTTCAGATGTATCGATCCCCACAATAATGCGTACAGATTGTATTTCAGTATTTTTGTTTATATCCGTGTTGTAGATCATGCCACGATAGGTCTTATTCTTAATTTTCCATTTAATCCAAGGGTTATTTGCTGACTTGATTAACTGTTGAGTATTAATGATTGAAGGTGTTGAACTAAATAAAATCTGACCTGCCGGTCGTTCTATTTGGACCATAAGATCATGGTGTCCAACTAAAGCATCTTTCAAATATAGATCAAGTTCTGGAGAATTTTTAGGATGCTGTTGGAGAAGATTCTGAATAAGCTGGATTTTACCTTCTAATTGGGTACGATCTTGCGTTTCAAAATGATGCATCACTAATTTATGGATGAAAAACCCCATCATAATGAGAATGCATATAGTCGATAATGAGAAAATAATACCAATACGAAAACTGATAGATTTGAATAATTTATTATTCATCTTCTACCTCTAATACATACCCCATTCCTCGAATATTCTGAATTAACTTAGGGGTAAAATTACTATCTACTTTATTTCTTAATCGTTTAATAGCGACTTCAACTACATTTGTATCACTATCAAAGTTCATATCCCAAATTTGAGATGCAATAAGTGCTCTTGGTAGAATTTCACCTCTTCTACGCATAAAAAGCTCCATAAGCGCAAATTCTTTAGCCGTCAGAGCAATGCGTTGACCTGCTCGTGTTACCCGACGTTTTCTCAAATCAAGTTCTAAATCAGCAATCTTAATAATATTATTATCTTCTCTTTGTTGCCCTCGTCTAAGGAGCGTTTTTATTCGAGCTAGAAGCTCTGCAAAAGCAAAAGGCTTAACTAAATAATCATCAGCGCCTAGCTCTAATCCTTTTACTCGATCTTCGATTTGATCTCGGGCGGTAAGAAAAAGAATGGGCATTGTTTTACCGCTGCTACGAATATCATTGATAATATTCCAACCATTTAGTCCAGGTAACATCACGTCTAAAATAATTAAGTCATACTCTTCAGAAAGAGCTTGATGTTTACCCGTTAACCCATCTGTAACCCAGTCCGTAATATAGCCAGCTTCGGATAAACCTTGCTTGAGATAATCACCAGTTTTTTGTTCATCTTCAACTAATAGTATTCTCATTTCCGAATCCTAAGTCATTCATTAAAACTATAATAACGTTATAAAACATCTGATCGAGATAGATTACAAAAATGTCATTTTCAAGTCACTTAGATGTTCAGTGCTTCACTTTATTGTAGTAGCAAGAAATTAACTTTTAGAGAAACTTATGAAAACTGTAGTGCGTCGTAGTCTAACAATTTTAATGTGTGCTGGAACTTTAATTGCTGGTACTCAATCTTGGGCAAAAGATGTATCAACCTCAAGTGCCACTAAAACGGTAAAAGCACAGGAACCTTGTACAAAACCTTGTAAAATGGAAAAAGATGACAAGACTCAGCAAGATCATAGTCAACATCAGTCTCCTAACTCATCTGACATGTCAAAAATGGATCATGCTATGATGAATATGGACCATTCTAAAATGGATCATTCAAAGATGAATATGCCTAGTAGCAATAAATAATTTTATAAATAGCGAGAAAGAAGTATTAAAGTTTATACTAAATATTTGCTTTATTACTTCAATCTTGACCTTTCTAAAGGTGAGATAGAATGTCAAATAAGTTAAGTCATGTACTCTTAATTGGAGTTGGTTTATTTTCATCAACTTGGGTAATGGCGGCAGTTAAAGAATATGATTTAACAATCGCTGAACAAACTGTAAATATCACAGGAAAACCAGTTGAGAGAATTACTGTAAATGGTAAATTCGTTGCACCACTTCTTGAATTTGAAGAAGGTGATGAGGCCGTTATCCGTGTTCACAATAAGTTAAAAAATCAGGACTCTTCAATCCATTGGCATGGCTTATTATTACCTGGAATTATGGATGGTGTACCTGGATTTAACAAATTTCATGGCATTGCCCCTAATACAACTTATGAATATAAGTTTAAAGTCCGCCAAAATGGTACTTATTGGTATCATTCACATAGTAAAGGACAAGAACAAGACGGTTTATATGGTGCTTTTGTTATTTATCCTAAAGATAAAACTCCACTAACAGCTGCTGAAAAAACCGATAAAGATTACGTTGTTTTGCTTTCTGATTTTCATAATTCAACAAGTGATCAAATTATGAAAAATCTTAAAAAAGAAGCAGATTACTATCAGAACCGTCGCGAAACAGTATTCGATGTATTAAAACAAGTTAAACGTGATGGATTAAAGGCAACTTGGCAAGACCGCTCTATGTGGAATCAGATGCGGATGTTGAAAACAGATATGTCCGATGTGACTGGTTATACATTTTTAATGAATGGCAAAACACCTCAGCAAAACTGGACCGGTAATTTTAAAGCTGGAGAAAAAGTTCGCCTTCGTTTTATTAATGCTTCCGCTATGTCATTCTTTGATGTACGCATTCCAAACCTAAAAATGACTGTAGTCAGTGCTGATGGTCAACCTGTAAAGCCCGTTCCTGTAGATGAGTTCCGTATTGGTACTGCTGAAACCTATGATGTCATTGTGGAACCAAAACAAGCACATTACCAAATTGAAGCTGAATCTATTGATCGTACCGGTTTTTCAGTGGGAACATTACATGAAGAAAGCAGCCCAGCAGTCAAACAAATTGAGATGCCTAAGCCTCGTCCTCGTTCTTTATTGACTATGGAAGATATGGGAATGAATCATGATATGTCATCTATGAAAGATATGAATCACGATATGTCTTCTATGAAAGGTATGGATCATGATATGTCTTCTATGAAAGGCATGAATCACGATATGTCTTCTATGAAAGGTATGGATCATGATATGTCTTCTATGAAAGATATGAATCATGATATGTCTTCTATGAAAGGCATGAATCACGATATGTCTTCTATGAAAGGTATGGATCATGATATGTCTTCT
>NZ_JAAZQY010000018.1:0-12549 GCF_012371315.1 Acinetobacter sp. A1 | reverse complement strand
ATGAAAGGTATGGATCATGATATGCCGATGAATAGCGCTACTGTTAAGGCGGCTTCAGACAAGAATGATAATACCGTATTTGGATGGGCAAATGCTTCAACACCTGAAGGTAATAAAGCATTGCAATATAGTGATTTGCAATCGTTAGATCCTCAAAAAGACACTCGTGCAGCTGAACGTGAAATAGAGATCCGTCTTGGTGGAAACATGGAGCGTTATATTTGGACAATAAATGGTAAAAAATTTAATGAAGCCGACCCACTAGTGGTGAAGTATGGTGAACGTATTCGCTTAAAATTTGTCAATGACAGTATGATGGCTCACCCAATGCACTTACATGGCATGTTTATGCAGCTTGAGAATGGTCAGGATCCAAGCAATATGCCAAACAAACATACGGTAATTGTTCCACCTGGGAAAACGATAACCACTCTACTCACAGCTGATGAGTTAGGTGAGTGGGCTATTCATTGTCACCTGCTTTACCATATGAGTGCAGGAATGATGAATAAACTCATTGTAGCTCAAGTGGAAGATGGTAATTCTACAAAGACTGTTCCTCAGTCCCAAGTAAATGAGAAGGGAGTAAATCCACATGCAAATCACTAAGAATTTCTTCTCAAAAACAGTCTTATCAATTGCATTAATAAGTATATCAAACTTAACTTTTGCTAATAGCAGCACTTCGGAACAAGAAAGTAATATTACAAATGGTATGAGAGTCTTATTACAGGAGTCTGGTGGCTTAAGATATAGCCCCCAAGAATTGTATCCAGAATATTATTCAATGGAAAATGCAAATGGGGGAGATAATATTATTTTGACTGCAAGAAAGAGATCAGACGGATCTCACGATGATCATCTTAAAGAACATGGCGGACAAATTTATCAAGTAACAAGACTTGAAAATGCATGGATGGTTGATGAAGACGGTAAGGGCAACCTAGGAACAAAGCTTGAAACTTTGATTGGAACAGATGAAAATCGTCTATTTATTGAAGCCAATTCGGAAAAGTCAGAAAGTAATGATCCAAAATATGCTGTATCAGCACTTTATAGCCGTAACGTAGCCCCATTTTGGGATATACAAGCTGGTGTAAGATATAGCGAAGATAAAAATAGCAGCAACAGTGATCGAGTTGATGGTGTTATTGGTGTATTAGGATTAGCTCCTTATTTCTTTGAAACACAAGCATATCTTTATGGCGGTGAGAATAATTTTTGGGGAGCAAGTTTTGAATTAGAACGTGATTTGCTTTTAACTCAGAAACTTATTACTCAACCTTATATCGAAGCAGATGTAATATTTAGCGATGATTCTAACTATGCTGCAAAATCAGGTTTATCAGAACTAAAAACTGGTATCAAAACCCGATATGAGATTACTAAGCGAATTAAACCTTTCATTGATGTTGCTTACCAATATGAAAAAGGACAGAAAGCCACTTCTATGCAAGAGGCAACAGAGTCTGAAAAGGGATGGAAATATGGTGCAGGTATCGAATTAGTTTTTTAAAATAATATGACTTGGAATCATGAATGGTAGCTTCGGCTACTATTCATGTGTGTGATTCATAGAGATCGTTTCAATTTAGCGATCTCTAAATCCATCTTGTAATTGGCGTGTTGAATCCGTTCATTGGATGGGTTGTATTGCTTATGGACCTCATCAGAGAAAGGGGTTTCTTCACATAATTCAAAGTACCTTTCCATCGGTGTTTTACCTTTCAAAGCTGAATGTGGTCTCATCCAGTTATAGTAATGCTGCCATTCGGCTAGCTTGTCTTGGATATCTTCAGAATTAATATCGACAGTAGCGTAGAACTCAGATTTATCAGTCTTTTGAGAGCGCTCTACCTTGCCATTCAAATGAGGTGAACCTGGTTTATTTGGCCTAAATTTGATTCCATGCTGCATCAATTTTTTCTGTACTTTCTCAGCAAAAAATTCCCGCCCACGATCGGTCTGTATTCGCTGTATGGGAAAAGGCATTTCTTCAATTACGCAGTCTAAAAAGTCGAGCGTATTCGCCGCTGTTCGGCGTTTATATATCCTTAAAACACGATATCGTGTGCAGTCATCGATAGATGTGTACTGATATAGCCCAGGACCCAGTTTACAGGTATCCATTTGAATTCTATCGCCTGGTAGTGGGCGTTCATAACGAATGAAATCTGCTTTACGACGGAATTTTTTAATTGGTTTGACTTGATGGGTGGATAGTACTTTATGGATAGTCGCTAAGGACAACGAGACTCCGTGCAGCCTCATCAATTCTGTTTGCAAACGTCGAGCACCCAGATTTCTAGCCGAGCGCATTTCCAATATTAAGTCCTCTAGCTCAGCATTGATTTTAGTATTTGGAGATTTTAATGGGCGTTTACTCTGACTACTTAATCCATCAATACCTTGCTCAGAATATCGTTTCCACCACTAGCGTAATGTTGGTCTAGAAATGCCACATCTCCGACAGACTAGGCCAGCATCATTGGTCTCTTCAAATAATTTAACCCATACGAGTCTTTGTTGAATTTCTCTGTTCATAGACACCAATTATATTGAAATGATGTCTATGAATCACACACATAAATGATGTAATGCCCATAAGCAGATAGTGTCTATGAAAACACTCATGTTTATGGGCATTTTTTATGTAGATAATCTTTGATTAGGTAGTTGTAAAATACAACTATTTGGCAATCAATAAACAACTATTGTGAAACCAAAACGAAATCAATTTATAGGCAGGATATTTACTTTACACAAAGCAGTTGATCCCACTTAAAGTAGTTCTGTGTTAGTCGATCTCGTGACATATTCCATGTTCTGTTCAGCATTAAACTCGCGCCTAAGGCAATTTTGGTTTTGCCATACTTAAGATGAATCGCTTCAAGGGAATCCATCAAGGAATTGCTGACTTCGATGTGTTTCATATCAGTGAACATGTCATACACATGGTTTTCCTTTGGTTCGAGACACGTCAGAATCACGCCGCATTTCTTGAATGCTATATCCTTTGCATACAGGCCATCAATCATCGTTGTAGCGAGTTTAGAGAGCACCAATAAGTTGTCGGTAGGTTCTGGTAAAGCTAAAGATAAAGATTTGTTGTAGAAGGGCTTTGAGCTATCAAATGGGTTTGATTGAACGAAACCAATCAGACAACCACACAACAAATTATCATCTCTCAGTCTGCTAACAGCATCCATGACATACAGCGACATGGCTTCCTTGAGATCATCTGTGTGATAGACCCTCTGCCCAAAGGAGCGACTAGCAATGATTTGCTTCTTTGCAGGTGGAGTATGTTCCAATTCAATGCAAGCAATTCCATGGAGTTCCAATAAGGTTCTGTGCATCACTACAGAGAATTGGTCTCGGATCATCAGAGGGGAAGCCAAGACAAAATCCATCACTGAATGAATCCCCATACTGTTGAGCCTCTTCGTATGCTTTCGACCAATGCCCCATACTTCACTTACATCAATTGCTTGATATACGCTCTCGGCTGAGCATGGATCCATTGAAACCAAGTTGCATACGCCATTGAAGTAATCGTTCTTCTTGGCAATATGGTTTGCGAGTTTCGCTTCAGTCTTTGAGCGTCCTATGCCAATACATACAGGTAAACCAAGCCAAGAAAACAAACGCTGACGAATCTGATGGGCATATTCAGTCAAGTCGTAATTCCCTGCATGAGCTGTCAGATCCAGAAAGCACTCATCAATCGAGTAAATTTCCTGCTCTTTAGGAGATACAAAATCGGATAGGATTTTCATGAATCTGCGAGACATTTCTGCATACAGTGCATAATTGCTCGATAGCACCTGAACATTATGGCGCTCTACGATGTCCTTGATCTGGAAGAGAGGAACACCCATTTTGATGCCCAAGTCTTTGGCTTCTTGGGAACGTGCCACAGCACAGCCATCATTGTTGGATAGCACAATGACAGGCTTATTGTTCAGACTAGGGTTGAAGACACGTTCACAACTGACATAGCAATTATTGATGTCTACAAGTGCATAGATCTTCTGGTGAGCTACTTGCATGAGCATGAAACCAATCAAGTATTAACGCTTTCTGAATGGCTTGATGACAAAAGTCACTACACCCCAAATTAGCATTTCCTGCCCATCTTGCAGATGAATGTCGGAATACTCAGGGTTCTCTGCTTTAAGCCAACGATTATCATCACTTTCGATCATGAGGCGTTTTACAGTGAACTCATTGTCGATCAGTGCAATCACGATGTCTTCATGCTTGGCTTCAATGCTACGGTCTACAATCAGTTCGTCATCAATCTCAATACCTGCATCTCTCATCGAAAGCGATGCGACCTTCACAATGAAGGTTGCAGCCTCGTTTTTGATGAGGTGTTCATTCATATCCAAGGTTTTGTCTATGTAATCCTGAGCAGGAGAAGGGAAGCCAGCAGCAACCTTTTCTGAAGCCAAGGGAATACTCATCACCAAGCTTGGATTCACTAAGGTAATGGATGCTATATCGTTGAATTTTGTCTTGGTTGATTCTGCTAGGTAGTTCTTGATTTCAATGACACGAGACTCTGGTACTCGAACGACCTTGGTTGGTTCATCATACAATGGTTTTCTTCCTGCACCATCTCTACTACCACCGCGTTGTCCAGCCATATAATTCACTCCCCAATAATTGAATATGTAACATAATCAAAGAATATGGAGAGATTTTTGCTAAGGCAATGAAATTACGATGAATGGTTGATGTGAATCATCAAATGATGTTCCTTTGAGCAGACCTTTACTATGTCAACGTAGAGGTCAAACCAAGAGGAAGAATAGTTAGTGCCGCCTTCGGCGGTGTTTTGAGATAACCGATTAATGCAAATCCAAACCAAAGGAAACCACTATGAAAATCATGAACCGTACCGGGTTTGTCGGAGAGTCAATATTCTCAGAGACTATCTCGATGACAAAATTAAAATATACCCCTGAAATCAGAGAAAGAGCGGTTCAAAAAATTTGAAACTACCATCTTAATGATATACTCTAATTGATATACATTTAGATTGGGTTGTTTATAATGTTGATGCTTCGATTACCTGTAGAATTAGAAAAACAGTTAGATCAACTGGCTGAAAAGAGTCAAAGAACGAAATCATTTTTAGCCAGAGAAGCTATTTCTATGAGTATTGAGAGCTTATCGAAAAAATATATACATGAAAACAAAGGGTTAAGTTACATGAATATTAATCTATATGAAACTCTCGTTAAATTTTTTTCTACACCAGTTAATTTAGAAACTGAATCTAGAAAATCTAAATTTATTATGTTTAGTGAGGACGGGAAATTATTTGTTCACAATAACAAAGATAATATTCGCCCTTTAAGCACTGATGAAGTTGATAATTTTTATAAGATTTTTAAGGAAACTGGAAGTCGATCTCCATCAACCTATACCGATGTAACCTTCAACTCATCATATATTCTTGCTGCACTATCTCATTTAAAAGAACAAGCTATTATTTAAATAGCTTATACAAATAAAAAACCCCGGCATCCTGCCGGGGTTTTTTATTGGAACATTAGGTCTTTGTGCTCTTGCATGTCTTATATAGCGCCATCCTGGTGCTTATTTTTTATTATATGGAACTTCCTGTTCCTGACCATTCAATAATATGAAAATTCCAGTATGCCGCATAGCAGCAAAGGGCCGAGATTCACGTAAGCCTAGGCCTACAAAATAGCCTAAATTTTATCCACAGCAATTGGGGATAGTTTCGCAACCTGGATCCGCATGGAATGGACACTTTCACTCGAATTGATCGTTTTTTAACCTATTTTACTGGCAAAATGTTACAGATCTGCTTAAAAACTCACCAACTTATTACAAAAGCAGATTTCTGCTGATTTATTGGTCATGACTAAATTTTTAAGTGATTGATTATTATATTAATATACAAGTGTTGTTATTCCCAAGTAGAAATGTCCTACCTACTAACCAAATAGAAATGTCCTATATGGACATTTCCAAGTCAAGCACAGGATTTAGATTTCGTTGTTGAATTGTTGTTTTCTGTGCACGTCTTCTTGGCATAGATTGAGAACGATTGCGTTTGTTTTGCTGTTCTAATTCTTCATGCTGTTGCTGGATATGAAACAAGACTGAACCCAAACGTTTATTCTCGACGATCTCTCGCTGGTTGAGCTGACTTAATTTATCAAAGATGCTGTAATTGATCTTTCTACCTTGATGCATGATAGCTACAGTACCATCCGGGTATTCCAGGAACTCAAGATACTTACCGATCAACCTTTGATTTTCTTCGGTCTTTTCCAGGAGATATACGCATTTATCATAAGTAATCGTCAGACTATTCGTGACTTCTGCGGGGTTCACGCCAAGTAAAAATATCATCTAACTCTTCGGCTGTTTCAGTGATAGGCCGATGTAGATTCTTAGGATTAAAAGCCATCTTGGCGAACTTCTGATTGAACTGCTCAATGAAGCAGGGTAGCCAGACATTAGCTTGCTCAATCGAACAGATGCCTTTCAGGCGCATTTCTTTGATCAGACGGTCCTGAAGGGTTCTGTTAGCACGTTCCACACGGCCTTTGGCCTGCGGTGAATTGGCGAAGATGATATCGATATTCAGGGTGTTGAGTACACGTCCAAACTGGGTAATCTTGGTATCTTTCTTGCTGCTTTGATTCACTCTAAAGACTGAATGTTTGTCGCTGTAAAACGCTAAAGGCTTACCGTGCTGTTCGACATATAAACGTGTCGAAATCATATAGTCAAAAGCTGATTCTGATTCACAGAAGCGTAAATGCTGCAATTTGCCTGTGGCATCATCAATGAACACCAGTAGGCAGCATTTAGCAGCGCGTCCTTCGAACCAGTCATGGTGTGAGCCATCAATTTGGATCAGTTCACCAAAGCAATCCCGGTTGTAACGAGGCTGATACGGGCGTTTCAGGCGTTTGGATCGAGGAATCCATAAGTCAGCTGCAATCATCCAAGAACGTAGGGTTTCTACTGAAAGATCGAATCCATGTACGGTGGTGAGCTTTTCATGCGCTAAAGTGGGTCCGAAACCATGGAGTTGGTCAGAAACAATATTGAGGCACTTGAGTCTGATTTCTTCAGGAAGTTTGGAATTGCTGATTTGGCCACGACCGGCATGGGCTAATGCAACTGGACCTTGGGCTTTGTATTTCTGCAGTAAGCGTCTGATCTGACGTTCTGAAATATGAAGTAGCTGAGCAGCCTGGGATTGAGTTATGCGTTGATCGCAGATTTCCTGCAAGACCGACAATCGTTTAAGTTCTTTATCCGACATAGACACCAACATATCAAACCGTCCGCTAAGGAAATTGCAAAAGTGCATATTCTAAAAGCGGACATTTTTACTTTGGAGAAACCGGACATTTCTATTTCGGAGTTACAAACACATTACGTATAAGGTGTATTATGTTAATTTTAGAAATTCTAAAAAAGGGATAGTTTTTAACTATCCCTTTATCTTGTAAAAATTATCTTAGTAATAATACTGGTTTTGTAGAACTTGATAACAATTTGGTCGTCGTACTACCAATAAAAAACTGGCGTATCTTTGAATGACCATATGCACCAATCACAATCATATCAATAACGTTTTTTTCTTGATAATCCAATATAGATTTCTCAACATCACCTTCAAGCACACTATCAATGACATCAAAACCATTATTTGCAAGTAGCTCTTTTGCCCAAGTGACTTGTGATGTCATATCACTATTTGGCTTACCAACATATACCACATGAGCTGTCAGGGTTTTTAATAAAGGGCTATTTGCAATTTTGTCTACACAAATACGTGCAGTAGGACTTCCATCAAAAGCAATTAAAAATGACTGAGGTGGACTAAACGGTGAGGATGTGATTAACACGGGTTTATGAAGAGCACGAACAACATTTTCAATATGGGTTCCAACTTTACTGGAATTGTGCTCGGTTTCAGTTCCATGCTTACCCATAACAAGAACTCGAATATCCTCTTCCATTCCCATGATTGTTTCTAAAAGACTGCCATGGCGTTGAAAGCTTTGAGCATCAATAGAGAACTTCTCCAATAGATAGTTTTTTGCTTCCCGAAGAAGAATTTGGCCATGCTCTAGCTCAATTTTCCCCTTACGTTCTTCCAGTTCAACCAACTCGTTTAGCAAGGTTTCTCGACTTCCTAGACCAATTGCACCACTTAAATCTTGTGGTGCTTTCGCTTTTGGCTTATCAATGACATGCAATAACTGAAGAGGTGAATTCAATTTATCGCTAAACCAAGCTGCATAATCACAAACGGTATTTGTTGCTAATGATCCATCAATACATGCAATAATTTTTGACATAATTCATCCCTCTTAGTGGCTATTTAAGCGATCTAAAGCATCTGGCTTATCATGGATACCAAACTTATCGACTAACGTTTTACTGGCTTCATTCATTCCAATCAGTTCGACTTCTGTTCCTTCACGTCTAAACTTAATGACCACTTTATCTACGGCAGCGACCGCAGACACATCCCAAAAGTGAGCCTGACTAACATCAATCACAACTTTTGAAAGTGCTTCTTTGAAATCAAATGCAGACGTAAATTTATCTGCCGAGCTGAAGAACACTTGACCCGTCACCGTATAAGTACGGGTACTTTCAGGTTCATTAAATTCGGACTGAATTGCCATGTAGCGTTCAATTTTGTTAGCAAAAAATAATGCAGAAAGAAGAACACCGACTAATACGCCATAAGCCAGGTTATGTGTGGCAACAACCACAACCACTGTCGCTATCATTACGATATTGCTAGAGAAGGGATATTGGCGAATATTGCGCAGTGAATCCCAGTTAAATGTTCCGATTGAAACCATGATCATTACGGCAACCAGTGCAGCCATTGGAATGACTTTGAGCCAGTCACTGATAAACACCACCATAATTAACAGGAAGACCCCCGCACTAAAGGTAGATAAACGGGTACGACCACCAGATTTCACATTAATAATTGATTGACCGATCATGGCACAGCCTGCCATTCCGCCTAAGAAGCCTGAAGCGACATTGGCAACGCCTTGTCCTTTACACTCACGGTTTTTATCACTGGTGGTATCTGTTAAATCGTCGACAATCGTTGCTGTCATCATAGATTCAAGCAAACCGACGGCTGCTAATCCCAGTGAATAAGGCAAAATAATAGCTAAAGTTTCAAGATTTAAAGGAATATCAGGAAGCAAGAAAATTGGAAGAGTATCTGGTAATTGCCCCATATCACCTACGGTTCTTACATCTAAACCAATGAACAAGGCAAAGAGCGTGAGGAGTACAATACAGATGAGGGGAGAGGGTAAAAGCTTGCCTATTACTGGGATATAGGGGAATAGATAAATAATGGCTAAACCACCAATTGTCATCGCATAGACATGCCATGTCACATTGGTGAGTTCAGGCAATTGGGCCATAAAAATTAGAATAGCCAAGGCATTCACAAAGCCAATCACAACCGACTTTGACACAAAGCGCATCAATGCACCTAATTTTAGATAGCCTGCTAGGATTTGAATAAATCCTGTCAAAATTGTGGCTGCTAATAAGTATTGCAGACCATGCTCTTTAACCAGTGTGACCATTAATAAAGCCATAGCACCAGTTGCAGCAGAAATCATCCCTGGACGACCGCCTACGAAAGAAATCACCACGGCAATACAGAATGAAGCATATAACCCTACCTTAGGGTCGACACCTGCAATAATTGAAAAGGCAATTGCTTCAGGAATTAGAGCCAAAGCAACAACAATACCCGCAAGAACATCCCCGCGAATATTGGAGAACCATTGTTCTCGAATAGTGGATAACATGAAAATAGCCTATTTTTTTAAATTTTAGGAAAGGCTAGTGATGTGATATATGACACACAAGCTACTACACCACATCACTAGACAGTGATGAGTTATTTACTGTTTTAAGAGATAAATAAACTTATGGTGGCGTAAGTGTCATATTAAGAAAGATATCTATTTTGGAGGGTTTCGGGGGCAATGATAGCAGTTAGGCCCTTTTCTATCCACCCTAACCGCAGTACTGAAGTAAAAGTAAGAATGATCATAGATAATTTTAGAATTGATTTATGTCCATTTAACATAATGGCTGTTATACGAAACGAGAGTGTTAGAACCCATTTAAAGTGTCTATATTCTCACCAATAAAAATGTCCGGTTTCTCCGAGGTAAAATATGACTTTTGAACAAAAATAAGCCATTGTTTATTCTTTTTATTTCCAACAAAATTCCAGAACTCATCTACTTCGAGAGATTCATAATGACTTTGCTGAGGCTGAATTTCATAGGTTGATTCAGTTAAAGTACGTAAAACTTTACCGATACTGATGCGCTCAACTTCAGCAATATCTCGTATACCGCTGCCTCTGACCATCAACTGTAATATTTTACGAGTAATACCTGACTTACATCCTAGATAGCTCAGTGCATGATCACCAATAAACTGACGTTTACAGTCTTTGCACTGATAGTTTTGTTTCCCATCTACTTTGATACCATTTTTCTTTATACTATCACTGAGGCAGGTTGGACATTTGATTGCTAGAGTTATTTGCATTTCTCTATTTTATCAAAATCCAATCGGCTTTTTCTTCAGCATACTTTTTGAAACACTACCAAATTTTAAAGTTGTATATCATGAAATTATTAAAAATATTGAGTTTAGTTTGCTTAAGCATAAGTATTGGGGCTTGTGCTGAGCATAGTATGAGTCGAGCAAAAACAAGTACAATTCCACAAGTGAATAACTCAATCATCGATCAGAATGTTCAAGCGCTTTTTAATGAAATCTCAGCTGATGCTGTGTTTGTCACATATGATGGTCAAAATATTAAAAAATATGGCACGCATTTAGACCGAGCAAAAACAGCTTATATTCCTGCATCTACATTTAAAATTGCCAATGCACTAATTGGTTTAGAAAATCATAAAGCAACATCTACAGAAATATTTAAGTGGGATGGAAAGCCACGTTTTTTTAAAGCATGGGACAAAGATTTTACTTTGGGCGAAGCCATGCAAGCATCTACAGTGCCTGTATATCAAGAATTGGCACGTCGTATTGGTCCAAGCTTAATGCAAAGTGAATTGCAACGTATTGGTTATGGCAATATGCAAATAGGCACGGAAGTTGATCAATTTTGGTTGAAAGGGCCTTTGACAATTACACCTATACAAGAAGTAAAGTTTGTGTATGATTTAGCCCAAGGGCAATTGCCTTTTAAACCTGAAGTTCAGCAACAAGTGAAAGAGATGTTGTATGTAGAGCGCAGAGGGGAGAATCGTCTATATGCTAAAAGTGGCTGGGGAATGGCTGTAGACCCGCAAGTGGGTTGGTATGTGGGTTTTGTTGAAAAGGCAGATGGGCAAGTGGTGGCATTTGCTTTAAATATGCAAATGAAAGCTGGTGATGATATTGCTCTACGTAAACAATTGTCTTTAGATGTGCTAGATAAGTTGGGTGTTTTTCATTATTTATAAGAATTAGAAGTTTGAGGTTAATCTATTTTTGGTAGTGTTTCAAAAAGTATGCTGAAGAAAAAGCCGATTGGATTTTGATAAAATAGAGAAATGCAAATAACTCTAGCAATCAAATGTCCAACCTGCCTCAGTGATAGTATAAAGAAAAATGGTATCAAAGTAGATGGGAAACAAAACTATCAGTGCAAAGACTGTAAACGTCAGTTTATTGGTGATCATGCACTGAGCTATCTAGGATGTAAGTCAGGTATTACTCGTAAAATATTACAGTTGATGGTCAGAGGCAGCGGTATACGAGATATTGCTGAAGTTGAGCGCATCAGTATCGGTAAAGTTTTACGTACTTTAACTGAATCAACCTATGAAATTCAGCCTCAGCAAAGTCATTATGAATCTCTCGAAGTAGATGAGTTCTGGAATTTTGTTGGAAATAAAAAGAATAAACAATGGCTTATTTACGCCTATCATCGAGAAACAGGTGAAATTGTTGCTTATGTTTGGGGTAAACGAGATTTAGCTACAGTCTAACAATTGAAGACAAAGCTTAAACAATTAGATATTCACTACACCCGAATTGCAAGTGATCATTGGGACAGTTTCATCACTGCTTTTAAAAATGGTAAGCAAAGTATTGGTAAATTTTTTACTGTAGGTATTGAAGGCAATAATTGCAAAATAAGGCATAGAATTAGGCGTAGCTTCAGAAGAAGCTGTAATTTTTCAAAAAAGCTTGAAAACCATTTTAAAGCTTTTGATTTAGCCTTCTTTTCTTTTACATCAATAATGGCTTCATTTAAAGGCAGCATACTTTTTGAAGCACCACCAAAATTTTATGTTAAGTAGAGACTAAAAATGCCCTTGATTAAGGGCTTACAAGGGCATTTTGTATAAGGTGTATTATGTTAATTTTAGAATTTCTTCATTAGAGAGATGGATCCGTAAATTTGAACAACTCCTATAAGTGATATTCTGCTCCTCAAATGATGTTATAAACATCAATATA
>NZ_JAAZQY010000017.1:0-58095 GCF_012371315.1 Acinetobacter sp. A1 | reverse complement strand
CTCAGCCATGTGCTGGTATCGAAGTATGCCGATCATTTACCGCTGTACCGTCAACGTCTGATCTATCAGCGGGCGGGAATCGAGCTTTCTAGATCAACGTTATCTGACTGGATAGGTCGCTGCGGTGTAGAACTGGAACCTCTGGCCAATGCCTTAAAAGAGGTGGTACTACAACAGCAGGTGCTGCATGCAGATGAAACACCGGTCACCATCATGCGGATGGGTGAGAATAATAAAAAACCGAAGAAAGGTTATGTCTGGGCCTATGCCACCACACAGTACAATCCAGTTCAGGCGGTGATCTATGACTTTCAGGATAGTCGTTCAGGCCAGCATGCTGCAGAGTTCTTGAAAGGCTGGCAGGGTTATCTAGTCTGTGATGATTACAGTGGTTATAAAGCACGCTTTAAATCAGGCCAGGTCATTGAGGTGGGCTGCATGGCCCATGCACGTCGTAAATTCCATGAACTGCATGTAACTGGGAAAAGTCAGGTCGCTGAACAGGCATTGGTGCTGATTCAGAAACTGTATGCGATAGAAGCCGAACTCAGGAAAAAGACCGATGGTACAGCGGAAGACCGCCGCGAATACCGACAACAGCATAGTCAACCAGTGATGCAACAACTATATGAATGGCTCAACCAACATCATCTGACAGTGCCATCGAGTTCTCCCACCGCCAAGGCCATCAATTACACTCTGAAGCGTTGGCCAGCCTTAAGCCGCTATCTGGATGATGGCAATCTACCCATTGACAATAACTGGGCAGAGAACTCAATGCGTCCCTGGGCATTGGGCCGTAAGAACTGGTTGTTTGCAGGTTCGCTGCGCAGTGGACAGCGAGCGGCAAATATCATGACTTTAATCCAGTCAGCAAAGCTGAATGGGTTGGATCCGTATGCCTATCTCAGTGATGTGCTGAAAAGGCTGCCGACGCATAAAGCGACCCAAATAGAAGAATTACTACCACATCGCTGGAAATCCAACTCAAATTAAAAAATAGGCATGGGGTTCAGCGGACGCTTACATTTCTACAACAAAAAAAATGCTTCCATTCGGAAGCATTTTTTATCTGGGTTAGTTTTATGGCATAAATCCAAAAGACTGACTAAGAAACGACTAAGATTGATGTCGTTCTAAAATCTGTTGGCTCATAAGCGCATAAACTTCGGCAAGTGCATGTTGCTGCCCCGCTGCCAACAAGTCCTGATGCATCTTTAAAATATTTTGATCACCACGCATGGCAGGCCCTGTTTGCATGTGACGAGGCTCATTTTGTGTGGCTTTGTGTGCAGTTTCCAAAATTAAGGGGTACAGCAAGCTGAAATCCACTTGTTTTGCATCCACCACTTGTTTAGCCATGTCATAACAATAATTACTAAAATTGCAAGCAAATACGGCAGCTAAATGCAAACTCAAACGCTGCTCTGAAGTGTAGGCATAAACACGACTACTTAGGCTATTTGCCAAATTGAATAAAACCTGCTGATCTTCGGAAAATACAGCTTCTATAAATAATGGCGTTTGTGACCAATCAATTTCACGCTCCAAACTAAAAGTTTGTAAAGGATAAAACACCCCTGAACGCGCATGATGTTGTTGCAAAACATCTAACTTGGTACTGCCTGAAGTGTGCACAACCAAAGCATGGCTTAAATAAGGATGAATATCCTGAATCACCTGTGCAATGGCCTGATCACTTACAGCAATAATCACCAAATCAACTTCTGCATTTAATTCAGAAACTTGCGCAATTGCTGCTGCACCAACTTGCGTAGCCAAGTGCTGTGCCTTGTCCAGACTGCGGCTATAAATTTGCACAATTTGATGCTGTGCTTTTAAAACATGGGACAAATGGTGTGCAACACGGCCTGCACCAATCAAACTAATACGCATAAACTTTTTAAGTGAAGTAATTTGCTCAAGCATGCCAATAAAAAAAGGACGAAGCAATTCGTCCTGATGTTTTTGTTTAAGCGCGCATCAATTTTAAAATTGACGCAAAGTTAAAATCTGCTCACTACGCCCAAATGGGCCTTGGGTATCATGCAAAATTCCGCTGGTCAGCCCGATTCCATCTTCACCATATTGTTGTGTCACTTCCAAGCCCAACCATTCGCCTTGCGGTAAACGATGTAAATGAATTTGTAAATCCAAGTTTGGAAAACCCCAACCTTCATTTGGATCTAGACGTGGTACGACCCCATTGGCGGTATCTACCATGCCCATTAAACGAACAAAACTAGATGTAGCTTGATTTTCAACCATTTCCAATTGGTTTCTTAGCCAGACAATGCCCTTGCCTGCACGACGGTCTAAATGTGCTCGGGTTTCAATACTTTGAATATAGCCTCCCGGCCAGCAACGCATACCATCCCAATTGGCCAAATATTCAGGGTTTTCTACAGGTAAGTCTTCTAGCCCTGCAATTGCACGTGTGTCTGAGGTTTTCATTTTCCATGCGCGCGCCACAATACAGGTTTTCCCTTCGGCACACATTTCAGCTTCAATCAGTTCAATGGTTTTGCCTGGACGAATCATACGGGTAGTGATCGTAAACTCCCCAGCAGCAATTAAGCCAAAAATATCTAAACTGACCCGACCAATTCGCATATCATCACGTGGCATAAACTGTTCTAGTTCTGCACATAAAATACCCGTTGCAGGTGCCATGTGCTGCTCATGCGGATTCCACGCACCTTGTGCATGAATATTGGAACGATAGTGCGTAGTGCAGCTTCCATCTGCATGCTGTTCACGGTTAAGTAAAGTGTAATATGCTGACATTTTTTCCTCTTTCCCTGATACGAATATTTTTATATGGATACGATTTAGAGTGCTGCTCGCAGCATTAAGATTAATAGTTAAATCACATTATTTATAACCTATTTTTGCGCAAAAAAACCATAATAATTCATAATTTGACAATAGGTCTTAGACTGTCTAAAACCCACTTGAGTGAGTAATGACTGCTGTGCTTCTGCAGAAATTAAATGAAAATCATCGGCCAGTCGTGCAATCATTTTTTCTGCCTGTAGCACGGTTAAACCACTCTCTAGTGCCAAGTTTTGCATCCAGCGTAGTTCAATGTTTTCAGTCTGCTGCATCAGATCATAGCTTAATAAAATACCCCTAGGTTTTAATGTTTGGTAAATATCTTGAAAGAATGATTTTTTTTCTGCCACAGGTACAAAATGCGCCACCAAAATCGCTAATGCCGCATCAAACTGCAAGTTTTCTACCTGTGCTTGCTGAGCAAATTGCTGCGTGTCTGCCTGTATAAAACGGACACGTTCATACCCTGCCACAGACTGAATATTTTTTTCTGCCTGGTGCAACATACTTAAAGATGGGTCGATTGCGCTAAATTGCCACTGCGGATGCTGCTGCAACAAATACTGCAACTCATAACCTGTGCCACAACCCACTACTAAAAGCTGTGCATTTTCAGGCAAATGACTGCTTAAAATCGCATTGAGTTGCTGATGTACCAATTCATAGCCAGGAATGAGTTTCCGAATATGACTGTCATAGCCTGCAACCACGTTTGCACTGTGAAAATCTTTTGCCATATCACATGATTCTTATTTAATTTACTAACATCAAAACTTAATATTTTTTTTAAAAGCGGCTTAAGCCACTGCCATTGCATCTACAGATAATTCTGCAACGGTTGGTTTGGCACGTTCAGGAACTAAACCTAGCTTTTGGAACAGCTGTTTGTCTTTGCCTTCGCCTGCATTTGGTGTAGTGAGTAACTTTTCACCTGAAAATAACGAGTTTGCACCTGCCATAAAGGCCAAAGCCTGATCTGAATCTGACAATGATTCACGCCCTGCAGATAAACGAATGTAACTGTTTGGCATAATAATACGCGTAACCGCAATGGTACGAATCCACTCAATCACATCTAGTTTTTCTACTTCAGCCAACGGTGTACCTTCAATCGGCACTAACATATTGATCGGCACAGATTCAGGGTGTAATGGCAATGTCGCCAATTCATGCAATAAACCAATACGGTCTTGGGTGTCTTCACCTAAACCAACAATACCGCCACTACACACTTTCATACCAGTTTGACGCACAATGTCTAAGGTATTTAAACGATCGTCAAAGCTGCGAGTGCTGATCACATTAGGATAATATTCACGCGACGTGTCGAGGTTGTGATTGTAATAGTCCAAGCCAGCATCTTTTAAACGCTCTGCCTGAGATTGATTCAGCATGCCTAAAGTCATACAGGTTTCTAAACCCAGTGCCTTTACTTCACGTACCATTTCCAACACATAAGGCATATCACGTTCATGTGGGTTACGCCATGCAGCGCCCATACAAAAACGTGAAGAGCCTGATTCTAAAGCTTCTTTGGCCTCTTGAATGACTTTTTCAACGGCAATGCGTTTTTCAGCTTCTAGTTGTGAATCATAATGCGCAGACTGCGAGCAGTATTTACAGTCTTCAGGGCATTTGCCTGTTTTAATGGACAATAAGGTACTGACTTGTACAGTATTGGCAGCAAAATGTTGGCGATGCATACGCTGTGCTTCAAAGACCAAATCTAGAAAAGGCTGTTCATATAACTGCTGAATTTCTTCTCGGGTCCAATCATTACGTACGGTCATCATTTTCATCCTTGATCATTGCGCTTCGCTCTTATACTTTGCGGTATCTTTTCACTATTGAGCAGACGCTATATTTTTGATTTTATTTACCCTTTATCTCCACACAAGAAATAAAGGGTGTGTACTGACAACATAACATGCGGATGCACCGCTTATTGTCTTAATAAAGACCTTAAGCGATTTCCTTTAAATTCAACTCTTCACGCATAAATTCACGTAATTTAAATTTCTGTGCCTTGCCTGAAGCAGTCATTGGAAATTCACTAAAGAAGCGTACATAGCGTGGGACTTTATTGTGCGAAATGTGTTCTGCACAATATTTACGAATCACTTCTTCGGTACATTCATGGTGTTCATGCAAAATAATACAGGCACACAGCTCTTCGCCATAACGATGATCTGGCACACCAATCACTTGCACATCACAAACTGCATCGTGGGTATATAAGAAATCTTCAATTTCTTTCGGGAATAAGTTTTCTCCACCACGAATCACCACATCTTTAATGCGACCTTTGATTTTCACAAAGCCTTCATCGTCCATTTCTGCAATGTCGCCTGTGTGCATCCAACGTGCAACATCAATGACTTCCTGGGTTTTGTCATGTTCATCCCAATAGCCTAGCATTACCGAATAGCCGCGCACACATAATTCACCTAATTGCCCACGGGGTACAACTTTGCCATCTTCATCCACAATTTTAACTTCCAAGTGTGGATGCACTCGACCGACTGTACTGACACGGCGTTCTACCGAATCATCCGTCGAACTTTGTGCGCTCACAGGTGCTGTTTCGGTCATGCCATAACAAATGGTGATTTGTGACATGTGCATGCGGTCTATCACACGTTGCATAATTTCTTGCGGGCATGGACTGCCTGCCATAATGCCTGTACGCAAGCTAGACAAATCAAATTCATCAAACTGCTCATGCTCTAAAATGGCAATAAACATGGTTGGCACACCATAAGCAGCCGTACATTTTTCTTGCTGAATGGCTTTTAAGGTATCGAGTGGATTAAACACTGCGGATGGATAGACCATGGTTGAGCCATGTGTGATACAGGCCAAATTGCCCATCACCATCCCAAAACAGTGGAATAACGGCACTGAAATACATACACGATCTTGCGGACTTAAATGAATCGCCTCTCCCACAAAATAACCATTATTTAAAATGTTGTTGTGGGTCAGCATGGTACCTTTCGGATTGCCTGTCGTGCCTGAGGTAAATTGAATATTGATGGTTTCATCAAACTGCAATTCACTGGCAATTTGATCTAGCTTTTTCAGCATGTGCGTGGTTGGACTTGGTAGTAAATCCTGAAAACGATGAATACCTGTATGGCTCTGCTCATCAATTTTAATCACATGCTTTAAATGTGGTAATCGCTTAGCATTGAGGACTTTGTTTTCTGCCAGACACAGCTCAGGCGCAATTTTGGTGAGAATTTCCTGATAATTGGTGCTTTTAAATTGCGATGCAATAACCAAACCCTTACAGGAAACCTTGTTCAGCACAAATTCCAATTCATTGCTTTTATAAGCAGGGTTCAAGTTGACCAAAATCACCCCTGCCTTGAAGGCTGCGAATTGAGTGATTGTCCATTCCACACAATTCGGAGACCAAATGGCAAGGCGGTCACCTTTCTTAAAACCGAGTTTTAATAAGCTACAGGCAAAGGCATTGACCTGTTGCTGGAGTTGCTTATAAGTCAAACGCACATTTTGATGCACGCTTACCAAAGCATCCTGATCTGCATATTGCTGGCAAGCCTGATCAAACTTTTCACCAATAGTCATACCTAACAAAGGCTGATTACTGGTGCCATAGGCATAACTTAACCGTACTTGTGTCATTGAATCGATCTCCTTGATTCTTTGTAATTCTGTTTTCCAACACTATTAATTGTTCTATGACGACGATTACTTTTTTGCCTATTCTGTGCTTTGTTCTTATTTCCCTCCTTCCTGTTTCCGCACTGCATTCACACAAAAATCGGCAATTTGTTTAACAAAGTAATCTTTATAATTTTGATCAAACATTACATTGCGAGAAGGATTCAAAGGTTCAATCACCACAAAGGTCATGGATCCAACCACACCTAAAGCTGCAGTGTTTAAATCTTCAAAATCAAACTCACCATTGACTTTTCCTTCAGCCAAAATCTCCTTGATGCTTTGTTTGATCAGTTGTTTACTGCGAAAACGCTCATGTTCCATTTCTGGGTCTACAGGCTCGAACATTAACGAATACGCCAATTGGGGGCTGTTCATCGCACGCTTCACAAAAGTTGTAACTGATTTTTGCAATTTTTGTTTTGGCGTTAAATCTGACTTCGCAATGTGGTCCAAAATTTCAACTTCACGACGAATAGCAGCCGATAAAACTTCAATCAGAATCTGACTTTTATTTTCAAAGTAGCGATACACCAAACCTGTAGACACGCCTGCGCGTTCTGCAATGGCTTGTATAGACGCTTCTTTAAAGCCCCCATGAGCAATAAGTTCACGAGCAGAATCTAAAATCGCATTGCGATTTTGTTCCATACGTTCCTGCATCAATGAAGATCTTTTATAACTCATATCTTATTCTCAACCAGATAAAATGAATTGTAAATCATTTTGTGAATTTTAGTTCACTTTTTTAAATTTTCGATGTATGTTAGAACCTAAGCACAACAATAATGCTTGTTTTAGGAACAACAAATATAACCTCAGGATGGATGAATACATGAATTTACAAAGCTTAGACTTCGGTTTGGATGAAACCTTAATCGCACTGCGTGATTCAATCGCTGCTTTTTGTGCAAAAGAAATTGCACCCATTGCACAACAGGTCGATCGTGATAACGAATTCCCTGCCCAGCTTTGGAAAAAATTTGGCGATATGGGCTTACTTGGCTTGACCGTGAGTGAAGAATACGGCGGCACCAACTTAGGCTATTTGGCTCACATCATTGCCATGCAAGAAATTTCTCGTGCATCAGCATCCATTGGTTTGTCTTACGGTGCTCATTCTAACCTATGTGTGAACCAAATTAAGCGAAATGGGACAGAAGAACAGAAGCAGCGCTATTTACCAAAATTAGTTTCAGGTGATTATGTCGGTGCATTGGCTATGTCTGAACCCAATGCAGGCTCAGATGTCGTCAGCATGAAGCTAAAAGCAGAAGATAAAGGCGATCATTACTTACTTAACGGCGCAAAAATGTGGATCACCAATGGTGGTGATGCCGATGTTTTGGTGGTGTACGCTAAAACTGATTTACAAGCAGGTGCCAAAGGCATGACGGCATTCCTGATTGAAAAAAATATGCCTGGTTTTAGTCATGGCAGCCATTTAGATAAACTGGGTATGCGTGGCTCGAATACCTATCCACTATTCTTTGACAATGTAGAAGTACCCAAAGAAAACGTCTTGGGTGGTGTAGGCAATGGCGTAAAAGTATTAATGAGCGGCTTAGACTATGAACGTGCTGTTTTAAGTGCTGGTCCTTTAGGCATTATGGATGCCTGCATGGACACCGTGATTCCTTATATTCATGAGCGCAAACAGTTTGGTCAGGCACTAGGTGAGTTTCAGCTGATGCAAGGCAAAATTGCCGATATGTATTCAACTTGGCTGGCATGTAAAGCACTCGTTTATGCCGTAGGCGCAGAATGTGACAAAGCTGAACACAGCCGCAGTTTACGTAAAGATGCAGCCAGTGCAATTTTATATGCAGCAGAAAAAGCCACTTGGATGGCAGGTGAAACCATTCAAACTTTGGGTGGCAATGGCTATATCAACGAATTCTCTGCAGGACGTTTATGGCGTGATGCCAAACTCTATGAAATTGGCGCAGGTACTTCAGAGATTCGCCGCATGCTGATTGGCCGTGAACTGTTTAACGAAACTGCCTAAAGAATAAATCACAAAAATAGACAAGGATGTTGGCATGAATCAATTACAGAGCAAAATTAATATTCGCAGCGACGAGTTCAAAAACAATCAGGCTGCTATGCAAGCATTGGTCGATGACCTGAGAGAAAAAGTCCAAAAAATTGCTTTGGGTGGTGATGAAACGGCACGCCAAAAACATTTAGACCGAGGCAAATTGCTGCCACGTGAACGGATTGACCACTTAATTGATCCTGGCACCGCATTTATTGAAATTGGCCAATTGGCTGCGTATCAGGTCTACCAGGATGATGTACCTGCTGCGGGTGTGGTTGCAGGCGTGGGTCAGGTGAATGGCGTGACCTGCATGATCATTGCCAACGATGCCACCGTAAAAGGTGGAACTTACTACCCACTGACCGTGAAAAAGCATTTACGTGCACAGGAAATTGCCGAACAGAATCACCTGACTTGTATTTATTTGGTCGATTCGGGCGGTGCATATTTACCGCTACAAGATGAAGTCTTTCCAGACCGTGATCACTTCGGACGCATTTTCTATAATCAGGCCCGCATGTCGAGCATGGGTATTGCCCAAATTGCAGTGGTGATGGGAAGCTGTACTGCAGGTGGCGCTTATGTACCTGCTATGTCAGATGAAACCATTATTGTACGCAATCAGGGGACAATCTTCTTGGGCGGCCCACCGCTGGTAAAAGCAGCTACCGGTGAAGTCGTTTCAAGTGAAGACTTGGGTGGTGGTGATGTGCACACTCGCCTTTCAGGTGTGGCAGACCACTTGGCAGAAAATGATGAACATGCCTTGGCGATTGCCCGTAACATTGTGGCGAACTTAAACAAAAAGCCAAACCCACAACCAGAGCAGGTAGAAGCACCGTTATTTGATGCCTCTGAACTGTATGGCATTGTACCGACTGATGCACGTAAACCATTTGATGTACGTGAAGTGATTGCCCGCATCGTCGATGGTTCACGTTTTGACGAATTTAAAGCCCGCTTTGGCACTACATTAATTACGGGTTTTGCCAAACTCTATGGTATGCCTGTCGGAATTATTGCCAACAATGGCATTTTATTTTCCGAGTCGGCACAAAAAGGCGCACACTTTATTGAACTGTGTACCCAACGCAGCATTCCCCTGCTATTTATTCAAAATATCACAGGCTTTATGGTGGGGCGCCAATACGAAAATGAAGGTATCGCTAAAAATGGTGCCAAACTGGTGATGGCAGTGGCGACAGCCAATGTACCTAAACTGACTTTAGTGATTGGTGGTTCTTTTGGTGCAGGTAACTATGGCATGTGTGGTCGTGCCTACTCGCCACGCTTTATGTGGACATGGCCAAACTCCCGTATTTCGGTAATGGGTGGTGAACAGGCATCGAGTGTTCTTTCAACATTAAAACGCGACCAGATTGAAGCCAAAGGTGGTAGCTGGTCGGCAGAAGAAGAAGACCAATTTAAACAGCCAATTCGTGATCAATACGAGCGTCAGGGTCATCCATATTATGCTTCTGCACGTTTATGGGATGACGGTGTGATTGATCCTGCTCAGTCGCGTGAAGTGTTGGCTTTAAGTTTGGCTGCTGCTCTAAATGCCCCAATCCAACCGACCAAGTTTGGCGTGTTCCGCATGTAAGAGGTGACAAAATGGATTATCAATTTTTACAACTCGAACAGCAAAATCAAGTGGCTACGGTTTGGATTAATCGTGCGGAGCTTCACAATGCCTTCAATACCCAAGTGATTGAAGAATTACATGCCTGCTTTCTGCAGTTGAATACGCGTGAGGATGTGCGTGTCGTAATTTTAGCTGGACGCGGCAAAAGCTTCTCTGCAGGCGCAGACCTGAACTGGATGAAACAGGCAGGTCAAGCCTCTGAAGCAGAAAACCAAGCCGATGCCTTAAAACTGGCGAGAATGCTGCAAAGTTTAGCCACTTTAAAGCAGCCGACTATTGCCCGCGTGCATGGCATTGCCTTTGGTGGTGGTATGGGCTTGGCCTCTGCCTGTGATATTTGTGTTGCCAGCACGGATGCCAAATTTGCTACATCCGAAGTACGTTTAGGACTGGCTCCATCCACGATTAGTCCGTATGTAATTCGTGCCATTGGTGCACGTCAGGCATCCCGCTACTTTTTAACGGCAGAACGTATTTCTGCAGAACAGGCTCAGCAGATTGGTTTGGCACATGAAGTGGCAGCACCAGAACAGCTAGACAGCAAAATTGATGACATTGTACAAGCCCTCTTACTGGGTGGCCCAGACGCACAGCATGCCTCTAAACAACTAATTCAGATGGTCAATCAGCAAGTCTTGACCGAAGACTTATTGCAACAAACTGCACAGCATATTGCGCATATTCGCCAAGGAGATGAGGCGAAAAATGGCTTAAATGCATTTTTGAATAAACAAAGCCCGGCTTGGATCAAGACCACGGCATAATAAAAGAAGGATCGCACTATGTTTGAAAAGATTTTAATTGCCAACCGTGGTGAAATTGCCTGCCGTGTGATTCGTACGGCAAAAAAACTCGGTATTGCCACGGTCGCAGTCTACTCAGATGCTGATGCACAATCACAGCATGTCAAACTGGCAGATGAAGCCATTTATATTGGCGAATCCCCTGCGGCACAAAGTTATTTACAAGTTGACCGTATTATTCAGGCGGCTAAAAGTACCGGTGCGCAAGCCATTCATCCGGGTTATGGTTTCTTGTCTGAAAATGACCAGTTTGCCCTTGCCTGTAAAGACAACAATATTGTCTTTATTGGCCCGCCTGTTGAAGCCATTCTAGCAATGGGGCTTAAGGCCACTTCTAAAGCTTTAATGGAAAAAGCAGGCGTGCCACTAACGCCGGGCTACCACGGCACCAATCAGGATGCAGCTTTCTTAAAGCAACAAGCCGACAGCATTGGCTATCCGGTATTGATTAAAGCCAGCGCAGGCGGTGGTGGTAAAGGTATGCGTCTGGTTGAACGCAGTGAAGACTTTCTGAGCTCACTTGCCTCATGTAAGAGTGAAGCACGCTCTAGTTTTGGCAATGAAGATGTACTAATTGAACGCTATGTGATTCAGCCACGCCATATTGAAGTTCAGGTTTTTGGCGATACTCACGGCAACTATGTGCACTTATTCGAGCGTGATTGCTCGGTGCAACGTCGTCATCAAAAAGTGCTTGAAGAAGCACCTGCGCCTAAAATGCCAGAAGACAAACTCGAAACCATGCGCCAAGCTGCGATTGATGCTGCACGTGCCGTGAATTATGTGGGTGCAGGTACAGTCGAGTTTATTGTCGAGCAAGATGGTACGGCGTATTTCATGGAAATGAATACCCGCCTACAGGTAGAACACCCAGTCACTGAAATGATTACAGGACAGGACTTGGTAGAGTGGCAATTGCGAGTGGCCTTTGGTGAACCCTTACCAAAACAGCAGCATGAATTGCAAATTCACGGTCATGCCCTCGAAGCACGTGTCTATGCCGAAGAACCAGAAAAAGGCTTTATCCCCGCCATTGGTCAAATCAGCTACCTGCATTATCCAGAGCAAAATGATGCTGTGCGCGTAGACAGCGGTATTGTCGAAGGTGATGAAATCAGCACCTACTACGACCCAATGATTGCCAAACTGATTGTCTGGGGCAAAAACCGTGAAGCTGCATTAACACAAATGCACCATGCTTTAGGTCAGTTCCATGTCGATGGTTTGGGCAATAACATTGCCTTTTTAGATCGCTTAGTGCTGTGTGATTCTTTTAAAAATGCCAATTTGGATACAGGCCTGATTCAACGTGAAGAAGCATTTTTACTCAATGCAAAACCTGAAGTGGCTACCGAAACGATTGTTGCTGCTGCGTTAATTGAAGTACTGTCTCGTATACAAAACAACAAAGCGGCAAACAACACAGTTTGGCAAAAAGATCACTTCTGGCGTTTAAACCTACAAAACGCCTACACAGTGCAATTACAGTGCAATGACCAAACACTCAAAATTCAATTAAAACCACAATCATCAGGTTTTGAAGCACACTTCAATGGGCAAACACTGAACGTTCAGGGCAAGCTTTTAGATGCGCATCGTCTACAGCTTTGTGTGAATGGTCAGCAACAAAAATTGGCTTTCAATCAAAACGCCCAAGGCATCACCCTATTCCAAAATGGTCAGCGCCATGTGTTTGGCTATGTGCAAGCTAATTTTAAAGGTGATGATCAACAAGACAATGACAACAACTTGACCGCACCAATGCCAGGTGTGATTACCCAAGTCTTGGTCGCAGCCAATGCTCGTGTGAAAAAAGATGATGTGTTAATGACCCTTGAAGCCATGAAAATTGAATATTCAATTCGTGCACCTTTTGATGGCATTGTGGCAAGCTCATATTTCCAAGCAGGTGATCAGGTCAAAGCCGGTGATGAACTGGTCGAGTTTGAAGCCTTGACGGAGGAAGTTGCATGACTGAATTTGTCAAAATTGTAGAAGTTGGACCACGTGATGGTCTGCAAAATGAGAAAACACCACTCACATTGGCAGACCGCAAAAACCTGATTTTGGATTTAATGCAAACGGGTTTAAAAAACATCGAAGTTGGCTCCTGTGTTTCAGCCAAATGGGTACCGCAAATGGCAGACAGCGATGTGCTGTTTGCCGAGTTACCCAAAGACCCGAACATTCAATTCAGTTTACTCACGCCAAATTTAAAAGGTTTTGAGTCGGCTTTAGCAGTAGGTTGCAAAGAGGTTGCGGTTTTTACCGCAGCTTCTGAAAGCTTTACCCGTAAAAACATCAACTGTTCGATTGATGAGAGTCTGGAAAAGTTTAGTGATGTGATGCGCCTCGCCAAAGCACATGATATTCAAGTACGTGGTTATGTATCTTGTATGGTGGACTGCCCTTATGAAGGTGCAATTGAGCCGAAACAGGTCGCTAAAGTCACTCAGCAATTATTGGACATGGGGTGTTATGAAGTGTCCTTGGGTGAAACCATTGGCACAGCAACCCCAGACCGTGTACAAAAAGTTTGGAATGCTTGCTTGGCACAAGTCGATACCAAAGTTCTGGCAGGTCATTTCCATAATACCTATGGTATGGCGATTGCCAATATTTATCAGTCACTCTTACAAGGCATTCGGGTATTTGACTCATCCATTGCCGGTCTAGGCGGTTGCCCATACGCCAAAGGTGCTTCGGGCAATGTCTCGACTGAGGATTTGTATTATCTACTCTCCAACATGGGCTTTGAAACGGGTATTCAGGTGGATGCTTTAATGCAGGCTAGCCGTAATATCAGCGAAGTATTGCAGCGCAACAATCCCTCCAACTATGCCAATGCTTATTGGCAAAAGGCCTGTGCTTAAAGCCCAAATCTGTATGAACAATGCTTTATAAGCAACAAATGCAACGGCAAGTGAATGCCGTATAGAAAATAAATAGAGGTGACAAATGTCCAATAAAGTATATGACAGCGCACAAGCTGCATTAAATGGTGTGGTGCAGGATGGACAGACCTTAGCGGTTGGCGGTTTTGGTTTATGTGGCATTCCAGAAGCCCTGATTGCCGCGCTCAAAGCTACAGGCGCAAAACAACTAACTTGCATTTCTAATAATGCAGGGGTCGATGGTTTTGGTTTAGGTCTATTACTTGAAACCAAACAAATTAAAAAAATGATTTCGTCTTATGTCGGTGAAAATAAAGAATTTGAACGCCAATTTTTAAATGGCGAATTGGAAGTCGAACTCACCCCACAAGGTACACTGGCTGAAAAATTACGTGCAGGCGGTGCAGGTATTCCTGCATTTTTCACTCCTACAGGTGTTGGTACGGTCATTGCAGAAGGCAAAGAAGTCCGTGAATTTAATGGCAAAGACTATATTTTAGAAGAATCCTTAACGGCAGATGTCGCTTTAGTTAAAGCCTATAAAGCAGATAAGGCTGGCAATTTGATTTTCCGTAAAACCGCACAAAACTTTAATCCAGTCTGTGCCATGGCGGGCAAAATCACCATTGCAGAGGTTGAGGAAATTGTAGAGATTGGCGATTTAGAACCCGATGAAATTCACCTCCCGGGGATTTATGTGAATCGCATTGTCCTGAATGCAACTCCAGAAAAACGTATTGAACAAATGACTTTAAAGGCGGAGGCTTAATCACATGGCTTGGACGCGTAATCAAATGGCGCAACGCGCCGCACAAGAATTAGAAGATGGTTTTTATGTCAATTTAGGTATTGGTTTGCCAACACTGGTAGCCAACTATATTCCTGACCATATTAATGTCTGGTTGCAGTCTGAAAATGGCTTGCTCGGTATTGGTGAATTTCCGACTGAGGCTACGGTAGATGCCGACCTGATCAATGCTGGAAAACAGACAGTCACCGCGCGTAAAGGTGCCGCCTTTTTCTCTAGTGCAGACTCCTTTGCCATGATTCGTGGCGGACACGTCAATATCGCCATTTTAGGTGCAATGGAAGTTTCAGAAACTGGTGATCTGGCCAACTGGATGATTCCGGGCAAAAAAGTTAAAGGTATGGGCGGTGCAATGGATTTGGTTGCAGGCGTGCAAAAAGTCGTGGTACTGATGGAACACTGCGCCAAAGATGGCACCCCTAAAATTGTATCGCAGTGCAGTTTACCACTTACGGGTAAAGCGGTGGTGCATCGTATCATTACCGATTTAGGCGTTTTAGATATTACTCCACAAGGGGTAAAACTGGTCGAACTTGCACCCGATGTCAGCTTTGATGAAATTCAAAAAGTTACAGGTGTAGCCTTAGAAAAAATAGCGGCTTAATGTGCTTTCCGTCTTTTAATCCCCTTCTCCTCAGTAAGTTTTGAGGCAATGCTTTAAAACTTACTGAGGAAAGGTTTTATTTTATATTGACTCTCAGACTTTTATTTTACTGAACATCTTTTTACTGAACATCTTTCATACATCCGTTTAAGCGCATAATTCAGTCCGCCTTCTCCAAGTCTTCTCCCCAAGATGGGGGTATTTTCAATATTCATTGAACTGATCATTTATGATTAGTTTTTGATTATGAAAACGTTTTACTTAACTCAAAAATCATTTTCGATTTTGATATTTGAATAATGCTTCGATATTGATCAGCAATAAAAAAAGCCCTCACTTCACAAAGTAAAGGCTGAGTACAAAGTCAATGCTACAAGAAAATGAAACCGTTTTTAAGGTTGTGCTACCTTCTGTTCCACTACACCTGCATCTTCCACACTACGTACGGTACCCGTATCTACATTCAATACTTCAAACTCAATACGGCGGTTTTTAAATTGACCTTCTGGGGTTGCATTGGCCGCAATGGGTTGTTCTGACCCAAAGCCTACTGCTTGCAACTGACCTGGGTTTACACCACGCGATACCAAATAATCCACCACAGCCTGTGCACGTTGTTGTGACAAGGTTTTATTGGCATTGGCATCACCCACGGCATCGGTATGCCCTTTCACTGTTAAATGAACTTGTGATGCACGCTGCATCAATACCGCAGCCTGATCTAAAATAGACTTATTGGCTTCTGGAATTTGTGTAGATGCAGAGTCAAAATTAATAATTTGCATGTTCAATGCAGTCGCAATATCTAAGGCTTGAATATTGTCAGGATTAATCGCAGCTAAAGCCTGTTCAGCATTGCTAATACTTGTAGTAACAGCATGATTGACATCTGTTTGTGCGGTTTCTACCGGTTGCTGAGTCACCACCGTCATGTTTTTAGCCAATGGACGGATTTGACCCGCTAAACGCTCTGCATCGGCAGGATTAGCTGCCTGAATTGAAAGTTGATTACCTACCCAATTTAAATTGACATTCGGTACACCCTTCAGCATTTTTAAAACACTCGGAATAACGTCTTGATCAATAAACTCTGAGTGATAATTTGCATAATTTTCCGCACCACAACCCGTTGGATGATTGAAAATTTGCTTCACCTCTTTTTGTAGAATTTCCATATAGCTTGGATTATTCAGCAAAATTTGACAGGTAATTAAATTGCCATCACTGCCCGTACTGACTTGTAACATTGCAGCCTGATTAGCTGCCACTTGTGTCTGCGTGGTTGCAGGGACTTGATCACGATCACTACATGCGCGGAATAAAAATGCCAATAAGCCAATTAAAATAATTAAAGCCAAAATTGGCAATAACCACGAACGACGTTCTTCTACGGGTTCAGCCACAACCACTTCTGGCGCTTGGTGCATCGTCTGCCCTGCAGCATTATTTACACCTAAAGCGGCCAATAATGCTGTTGCCCATTGAGGTAAAGCTGCCTGAATTGAATCTAAATTGTTTTGCAATAAATGTTGAATCGCAACTGGGTCTGATGAGCCTGCCTGATTTTCAAGAAAGTTTAAGCTAGGTGCAATTGAACGATTCAGTGTATTTTCAATTTCGGCTTGTGGTGCTGTGCCACTCACCATATCCATAAACTGCTGTTTTAAAGACAAGTTTGAACCAAAGACATCGCCCACACGAGGGTTAAGCTGTCGATGCAAATTATCTATTAATTCAGGACGTGAATTTAAAATAGACAATAAAATGGGATAAAAGCTATTCAGTGCCTGATTTTTTTCAAGCAAATGCTGGGTTTCCCCTTCTAATACAATAGATGAGACACTTTGTTTGAGTAGGTCAATAAAATCTGTTTGCATATACAGCCCTCTTTTTTGTCTTTGTTTTCAAGTTGTTTTTTAGTGTATATGCTTAAAATTTAAACAAATGTAATAAATTGTGGTGTTTTGATTTTGTTATGAAATTTGCGTCAACGGAGTGTTGGCTTTCTATTTTTCAATCGCATAAAAAAGCCAGCCGAAGCTGACTTTTATCTAAACTTGAAAATAAAATATCAATCAGAGCAAATTAAGCTGTAAAAACGCGTAATGCCTTGCCTTTCACCACTTGGTTAATTAAAGGCGTATTTTTACCTTGTGACACAATTGTTTCTTTGTTCAGTGTCCATTCCACTTCAGGATCAACCAAGACCCAACCTGCTTCTTGTTCCCAGCGACTTTGCATTTTTGCCACACGTGCAGGAGCAAGCGTCACTTTTTCCACCCATTCCAACGGACTGAACAAGCCTTCTTGAATCAACTGAATTCCAAATGGAATATAAGTATCAAAGGCAGTGAAACCCGACAAGGTATCAGCAAATGGCGCCATTTTGGCAGAACTGTTTAATGGTTCGTGGTGGGTACAAATTGCATCAATCACACCATCTTTTACGCCTTGACGTAACAAGTCTTTGTCTTGCTCTGAACGTAATGGTGGACGCACATGCGCCAAAGAGTTAAAGCCATCAATAATTTGATCGGTTAAATGCAATTGATGCATCGCCACATCACAAGTCACTGGTAAACCTTTGGCTTTGGCATTTTTAATCAGCTCGACTGATGCCCCGCATGACAATAAACCAAAGTGTGCACGTACGCCTGTAGCTTCAATCATGAGTAGATATTTAGCAATTGCCACGGTTTCTGCCAAAGTTGGAATCATAGGCAAACCCTGACGTGATGCAATAAAGCCTTCATGCACACATCCATCTTTAGCAATTTGCGGTTCTTCGGCATAAAACACCACGGTCATGTCCAAACCTGCAGCATATTCCAGTGTGCGAATCACGACATCATCATCTTCAAAAGGCGCATTGGCATTGGACACTGCACTACAGCCGCCTTTTTTCAGTCCCGCCATATTGGCAGGCTGCTTGCCGTTTAAACCTTGAGTTTGTGCACCAATCACTTCTAAATAAATGCCGCCATCCAACATGGCTTTTTCGACCAAACCATGAATAAGCGCACCATTATCTTGCACAATCGGTTTAGAATCAGGCGGGGTAAATAAGTGCAGGATGCCATTTTCACGTGCGGCCTTGCCTTCAGATTTGAGCGTGCCATGTTGTTGCTGACCAGGTTCACGTAAACGTGCGCATAAATCTACCATGGTTGGCATGAGCCATTTGCCTTGAGCATCAATGCTTTCGCTAATATCTGCACTTTCTGCAACCAACTTGCCATTTTCAAGATATACCGTTTGCACGCGGTCAATTTGCTGGATTGGGTCAAGCACACGTACATTTTCAATTTTTACAATCGCCATGACTTTTTCCTTATACCGCAATCGCGTCAATCAAACCTTGTTCTTGCAACTGACCTTGCATCGCCAAAGCCAATACCGCCATACGCACCGCAATGCCGTTGGTCACCTGATTTAAAATCACCGATTGAGGGCCATCGGCAATACTCGAATCAATTTCTACGCCACGGTTCATTGGGCCAGGATGCATCACAATACAATTTGGTTTGGCAAGTGCCAAACGCTCTTTGTTTAAACCGTACATTTTGTAGAATTCGGCTTGTGAAGCGAGTGCAGGCGAATCAATACGTTCATTTTGAATACGCAGGGTGATAATTACATCGCAATCTTTAATGCCATCTTCCATTTTGTTAAATAAACGCACACCAGCGCCATATTCATCAAAACCGTACGGCAATAAGGTGTTCGGTGCAATCACGCGAATATCTTTACAGCCCAAAGTTTGCAAGGCTGCCACATCAGAACGTGCAACACGTGAATGTTTAATATCACCAATAATCGCCACGCTTAATTCTTCGTAAGCACGTTGTGTTTCACGGCGAATCGTCAACATATCTAACATAGCTTGAGTCGGATGCGCATGACGACCATCGCCCGCATTAATAATGGCAACATTCGGGCATACAGTTTTGGCAATAAAATGTGCTGCACCTGAAGAAGAATGGCGTACCACGAAAATATCCGCTGCCATCGCCTCTAAATTCCACAAAGTATCACGTAAAGTTTCACCTTTAGAGGTACTTGAACGAGCAATATCAATATTGAGTACATTGGCAGAAAGACGCTTGGCTGCGGCTTCAAATGTGGTACGGGTACGGGTAGAGTTTTCGAAGAACAAGTTCATCACCGTACGCCCTTCCAGCAAATTATTGGTGATCAGTTGATTTTGTTCATTGAAAAAGGACTGTGCTGTGTCCAGAATTTTAGTAAGGGTTTCTTTGGAAAGACCTTCGATGGTCAAAAAGTGTTTTAAATGCCCATCTTTATTCAATTGAATCTGGCTCGGAGTATGCAATGCCGCCAAATGCATGAGAGATTCCTTATACGTTAAGTTAACGCATTATACAGAAATTGATTTATCAAAGCAGTGCCCGTTGGCGTGATTTCAGCAAAAGAAATGGATGATTTTAAAAATTAAGTCAGTGCTATACATCTAGACTTTCAATGAAAAAATACATTTTGTAAAAACTCAGCACTCGCTCTGCACTTCAAATTTCAGGTCTTTTTGAAAGCAAATCGAGTGCTCGACGCCAAATGCCTTCTAGCGTAATGCACCAATATAATGATGTGCGACCTGTGCTTGATAAATTTCTTCTTCTGTTGGTTCGTGCGTCTCTTCTAAACTGTCTGTTAGCTCCTCACTCTCTTCTTTTTTATCTATGCTTAGATCATTTTGAATATCATTGGTTCGATCATACTGCGGTGCCAATTTCACTAATATTGCTTCCAAACGAGATGTCTGATGATGCAGTTCAGCATCTTGTGTCTCCAAAGCCAACTGCACCACATAACGTGCGTAATCGGTATTTTCCACTAAATACATCACATCTATTACACGTCCACTCACACGTCTTAAACGGGTATAAATTAAAGTTGCAACCGAAAAAAGTTCACTTTGACCAAGCGCATGCAATGTACTCATCTGAATATAACCCCTTATATTTTTGCTTTTAAAATGCTTTTTTCATTTGCATGAAGTTCAGTATGCAACTCACATTTAAGCACTCAAACACGATGTGTATTTGCAGCTTGAACTCATGCCACCAAGTATTAGCAAGATGCGTACCAATCATGTGAATATTCAGATATTTAAAAACCAATAAAAAGCGTTAACCATAAAATGTGATTAACTTGATCTCGTTCCATTAGTGATAATTTTTGTGATATCCATGGCGAATGTAGATTTAGCCAAGACACTTATTCAACACCGTTTAAAATTCTGCTGATTTCAGGCTAAATCACTAAGTTTTACCACACAAAATACGTTAAAATAGCCGATTGCTGAATTGCTTTTGGAAATTTTCATGAATTCGAAACCCCGTCTTTCTACATATTGGGTCACCTGTGCAGATGGACTTGAAACCTTACTTCAAGAAGAAATGCAAGGTTTAGGTATTCAAAATATCGAACGTTTACCGGGTCGTTTAATTTTCAAAGGCACACTCGAAAATGCCTACCGTGTCTGCATGTGGTCACGTCTGGCTTCTCGGGTACTCACCCCTATTCATACCCATGAAATTGAATTCAGTCACGATGCGCGCGATGTTGCCGAAGAGCTCTATGAAGGTGCGCTTAGCTTTGACTGGTCACTGATTTTTGCACCACAAAGTACGTTTGCAGTGCGTTTGCATATCGAACGTGACATCAAAGTAAATAGCCAGTTTGCGACTTTACGCGTTAAAGATGGCGTAGTGGATTCATTTATGGATGCTGTGGGCAAACGCCCAAGCATCGACATCAAACAGCCAGAAATTACGCTGTATGTTTTAGCAGGGAAAACTGAACACACCTACTGTTTAGATTTATCGGGCGACTCGTTGCATAAACGTGGTTATCGTCGTTTTATGACCGATGCGCCAATCAAAGAAAATCTTGCAGCGGCAATTCTGCAAAAAGGTCAATTACAACACATTCAGCCTGACATCATTTTAGATCCGATGTGTGGTTCAGGTACCTTTATTATTGAAGCTTTGATGATGCTGACTGACCGTGCGCCAGGTCTAGTACGTCGTTTTGGTTTTAATGGTTGGCAAGGCCATGACCATGAATTATGGATGAACATTAAAGCTGAAGCAGCAGAACGACATCAGACAGCATTACAACAACCGCTGCCAAAATTCTATGCTTTTGATGCAGACTGGGAAGCAGTCAAAGCCACCAAGCAAAATATTATTGCTGCCGGTTTTGAACACTTGCTCGATCAGATTCAAATTGAAGAACGTACTTTGGCCGACTGGCCAGATTTTCAGGCTGAAGGTAAAAAAGCCTTTATTGTCACCAACCCACCTTATGGTGAGCGTTTAGGCGATAAAGCCTCGAACCGTGCCTTGTATTTGGGTTTATCTGCCCTATTGCAAAAACATTTCCCAAATCAAAAAGCAGCTGTAATTGCCGCACAGGTCGAACAAGCCGATGTACTGGCATTTAATAACCCTCAAATTCTACGTTTGATGAACGGTAAACTACCAATTTACGTACGTTTTGGGACAATCAAACCTGCAACAGTAGCACGTCCATTCTTAGCTGACTGGCAACCTCAGCAATTTGAACCGATTGAAGGTGCAGAAGACTTCACTAACCGATTGCAGAAAAATATGCAAAGCCTGAAAAAATGGGCTGTGAAAGACAACGTCTATTGCTTACGTTTATACGATGCAGACTTGCCTGATTTTAATGTCGCAGTCGATTTATACGGCGATCGTTTGCACGTACAAGAATATGCACCACCGAAAAAAATTGATCCTGAAAAAGCCAAAAAGCGTTTTAATCTTGCATTACAAGCAATTCGTGCTGTAACGGGCTTAGGCCGTGATGCTGTATTTATTAAGACACGTGCCCGCCAAGAAGGTAAAAATCAGTACACCAAACAAAGTACTGCTTCTAAGCGTTTTATCGTGCAAGAAGGTCAAGCGAAAATTTTGGTCAACCTGACGGATTATTTAGATACAGGTTTATTCCTAGACCACCGTCAAATGCGTTTACGCATTGCCAAAGAAGCTCGTGGCAAGCACTTCCTGAATTTATACAGTTACACCTCAACTGCAAGTTTGCATGCTGCACTTGGCGGGGCTGCAAGCACCACCAGTGTCGATTTATCTAACACCTATTTAAACTGGTCTAAAGAAAACTTCGTACTGAACGGTTTGACTGTAGACCATGCAGATGAACAGCATCAATTCTTTGCTAGCGACTGTTTTGAATGGCTCAAGGAAGGCCATGAGCAATATGAACTAATTTTCATTGACCCGCCAACCTTCTCGAATTCCAAAAAATTCTATGGAACCTTTGATGTACAGCGTGACCACGTATCTTTAATTAAGCGTGCCATGAACCGTCTAACCACAGGCGGCACGCTGTACTTCTCTAACAATTACCGTGGCTTTGAAATGGATGAAGAAATTGAAGCCATGTTTGATGTGCAAGAAATTAGCCATGAAACCATTGGTCCAGATTTCAAACGTAACACTAAAATCCACCGTGCTTGGAAAATCCAACATCCACCTGTTTAAGCAAAACGATTGCTGATAAAACAAAGCCTGTTCAATTGAACAGGCTTTGTTTTTAAGGAATAGATAAATTTATTGCGGTGTTAAAAACTTCTTTTCACCATATTGATAATGCATAGACAATTTAAACTCATCACCATCGCGATGAATTTGCTGGCTGCTTTGCATCGCACTCAGCATTTGCTCCAACTCCTGATCTGACATGCTTTTACCTGCTGCACGCATATAGTTATTCATCATGGTTTTAACCACTTGCTTATTAAAGCTTACATCGGTTTGTGCCTCTAATAAGCTTGGGAACATTTTTGCCAAACCTTCTAAGGTGGTCTGATGCCCTGGCATCACTTTGCCAACAACATCTGCCTGAATACTACCAGTACCTAATTTCAGCTGATTGTGCTTCGATTCAAACTTAAAACCATCATTAATGAGTGCAATCATTGCCTGTCTTGCATCTTTTTCAAAGTTTTCTGCTTCTAAGCAGGAGTTGCTTTGTTTTTGAATAATATCAAAGAAGGTCTGCGTTTTCGTGCGTTGTAAGTCTTTAACATCCCAATTGAACTGCAAATCTTGCATTGCGGGTACATTGTCTAAACCCAATTCAGCAATTTTGAATTTGGATTGAATATCAACTGTACGTTCATGCAATTGCGTATCCATACGCCAACTTAGATTTTTCATTTGCCCTGAAGCGTGTGCTTCACGGTCTTGGCGCTGCATTTCAGCAATATTAAATTGGAAATAACCTGGCTCTAAAGCCTGAGCATTCAAGGCTTGATTGGTTTTAAAATGCATACCTTTCAATTGGGTATTTCCAAATTCATCACGTATGCTTAAGGCTGGCAAATCAAGACTCATATTTAAGATTTTATGCTGTCCCTGTACTTGTTTGGCCTGAAACTCAATTTGCATTGGCTCAATTTTAGTATGAAACGCACCCTCTTTTTTTTCTATAACAGGTGTTTTTAATTGTGTGGTCGATACCCCAAGCCAATTGACGTGAGTCGTCACCTTCAAAGGCTGTTTAAAAAATTCTGCGTATGCACCCGTTCCCTGCACTAAATCAAGTTGTGAATGAATGGTATAGCCTTTCCATGTACGCTGAATTTGATCGTCACCATTAAACACTAATTTTTCTTTGGCATTACATGGGTCAGGTACAAAGCTCGCATTCCATTTTGCAGAGCCTTGCAAAGCGCCCATTTTATAATCTGTATATTGCACATTCATATTCGGTGCAGGTTTTAAACTTTGCTGATAATGCGCATTTAGACTTTTATCGGCATACAAATTGCCCGCAGCGACAGCCCCCGCCAACACCACAAGCCCCATTCCACCCCATACTATTTTTGACATAGATTCTGCTCAGAATTTATCTATTCTTATTGAACAAAAATTATAATTAATTTAAACAAAAAAAAGATAATTGTTTTGCAAATAAATCACTTAAATATAATATCCATCACAAAATAATTAAAATAGCTGTCATTTTTAACCAAAAATTTTACTTATGTGACCTAAATTGTCAGTTACAAAAAACCCAGCCGAAGCTGGGTTTTCTTAAAATAATTAACAGACGCAGCATTAGCTGAGTTTCATTTTCTCAAACACCAATTGCCCTGCTTCAGCTTTAATTAAAATCGTATCGCCTGCAACAAAATCACCTGCTAAGATTTTTTGCGCCAACGTATTTTCAACTTGTTGCTGAATTGCACGTTTCAATGGACGTGCACCATAAACAGGGTCAAAACCTGCATCAATCAATTGATCAAACGCAGAATCGTCTATCGACAAACTCAAATCGCGCTCGCTTAAACGTGCACGTAAGCGATCCAATTGAATATCGGCAATACCACGAATTTGTGCTTTTTCCAGTGAATGGAACACCACCAATTCATCAATACGGTTAATGAACTCGGGACGGAAATGTTGTGATACAGCAGCCATTACCACGGTGCGTACTTCCTCACGGCTTGGATGATCTCCCAATTCACGTACATCATGCGAACCAAGGTTAGAGGTCATCACAATCACGGTGTTTTTAAAGTCCACCACACGGCCTTGAGAGTCGGTTAAACGCCCATCATCCAACACTTGCAGCAAGATGTTAAACACATCAGGATGGGCTTTTTCCACCTCATCAAACAACACTACACTATATGGCTTACGACGGACTGCTTCGGTGAGTACCCCACCTTCCTCATAACCCACATAGCCTGGAGGTGCACCAACCAAACGGCTCACCGAGTGTTTTTCCATAAATTCAGACATATCAATCCGAATCATGGCGTCATCGCTGTCAAACAAGAAGTTTGCCAAAGCTTTGGTCAGTTCTGTTTTACCTACCCCTGTCGGGCCAAGGAACAAGAACGAACCACTTGGGCGGTTAGGGTCAGACAGCCCTGCACGTGAACGACGTACTGCATTCGACACTGCTACCACAGCTTCTTCTTGCCCAACAACACGTTTATGCAAGAAGTCTTCCATGTTCAGCAGTTTTTCACGCTCACCCTGCAGCATTTTCGATACAGGAATACCCGTTGCAGCACTGACCACTTCTGCAATTTCATTGTCTGTCACTTTGTTACGCAATAATTTTGGCTCTTCTTTCTCTTCAACCAACTCATCTTGCGCCAATTGTTTTTCCAATTCAGGAATCACACCGTATTGCAAACGTGACATTTCAGCCAAGTCATTTTCACGCTGTGCTTTTTGCAATGCCATACGCGCCTGATCAAGTTGAGTCTGAATTTGCTTGGTGCCTTCAACTAAGGTCTTTTCAGCTTTCCAGACTTCTTCCAAATCATTGTATTCTTTCTGAACTTCAATAATTTGTTTTTCTAAATGCGCAACTTCGGCACGGCTACCAGCATCTTCATCTTTCTTCACTGCTTCAAGTTGCAGCTTTAGCTGAATCAAACGACGCTCTAATTTATCTAAAGCTTCAGGTTTAGAATCCAGCTCCATTTTAATTCGTGAAGCGGCCTCATCCACCAAGTCAATGGCTTTGTCAGGAAGCTGACGGTCTGTAATGTAACGATGCGACATTTTAGCGGCTGCAATAATCGCAGAGTCTAAAATTTTCACCCCGTGGTGCACTTCATAACGCTCTTTCAGACCACGTAAAATTGCAATGGTGTCTTCTACACTTGGCTCATCTACCAATACTTTTTGGAAACGACGTTCCAAAGCAGCATCTTTTTCAATATATTGACGATACTCATCTAAAGTCGTTGCACCTACACAGCGCAACTCACCGCGTGCCAATGCAGGTTTCAACATGTTGCCTGCATCCATTGCACCATCACCTTTACCCGCACCCACAAGCGTATGCAATTCATCAATAAATAAGATGACTTCGCCTTCTTGTTTGGCCAAGTCTTTCAGTACCGCTTTCAGGCGTTCTTCAAACTCACCACGATATTTCGCACCTGCCAATAACGAGCCTAAATCTAAAGATAAAACACGTTTGCCTTTTAAGCTTTCAGGCACTTCACCATTCACAATACGCTGTGCCAAACCTTCAACAATTGCCGTTTTACCTACACCCGGCTCACCAATAAGCACAGGGTTATTTTTGGTACGGCGTGACAACACCTGAACTGTACGGCGAATTTCATCATCACGGCCAATGACTGGGTCTAGCTTGCCCGCCAACGCACGTTCGGTTAAATCAATGGTGTATTTATTGAGTGAGTCACGTTGATCTTCGTGATTATTGCTCATGACTTTTTCATCCCCTCTAATTTTGTCAATCACGCTACGCAAACTGTTTGAAGTCACACCCACACTGTTAAGTAGTGTTTTGGTTGCGCCCACTTCAGCCAAACCAAGTATTACCCAATCGGTCGATAAAAACTCATCACCTGCTTTTTGGGCAAAGCTGTCTGCCAAATTCAGCGCTTTAACCGCTTCTGGGCTTAAATTAATATCACCTGTTGGATTGGCCAAAGTTGGTGCATCGGCAATCGCTTGCTGTAACTTGCTTTGCAAATCACGCAAATTTGCACCTGCTTGTTGTAATAAGCTGATATTGGACGCTTCTTCAAGCAAAGTCGCTAATAAATGAATACCCTCAATGGCGGTATGGTCTTTCCCCATCGCGAGAGACTGGGCATCAGATAGGGCTTGCTGTAAGCGGTTGGTAAACTTTTCAAAACGCATTCTTGTTATTCCTCACAACAAATTGTGTACTTGATGGATATATGGGAACGCTGATGTAAATTTCAATTAAATTTTTATATATTTTTCAAAATCTTAATTAAAATTAACAGATAGATTTTAGTAATAATATTGGACTGATTAGTGTAGATTTCAAGTTTAATCTGGTAATTTTTTATAATGTGGATTTAATCAATATACAGTTGTATATCAATAATTTAATAAGGAGGAAGTGGTGAAATATACAATTTGAAACAATGATTGGCATAAAATACCAATCATTGACTGACTATCTAGTCATAACTCATTCTTGTTCGATAACTTCAAAATCGTGGCTAATTTCTACACCACCATCTGACAGCATTTTACTTGCAGAACAGTACTTTTCTGCAGAAAGTTCAACAGCCTTGGCAACCTGCTTTTCCTTGACTGCCTTGCCTTTGACCACAAAATGTAAGTGAATTTTAGTAAAAACTGCAGGGATGCTATCGGCACGTTCAGCCTTCAACTGACATTCCACATGGGTCACTTCTTGGCGCGATTTCTTTAAAATAGTCACAATATCAAACGAAGCACACCCACCAAGTCCCATTAAGATCAGTTCCATAGGACGTGGTCCACGGTTTTCACCACCATATTCTGCAGATCCATCCATCACTACAGAATGACCACTTTCCGATTTGGCTTCAAAAGCAACGTTCTCTAACCATTGAACACTTGTTTGCATTGCAACTACCTAAAAAAAGCTATAAATTTACACGGGTATTTGTACACTAACATAACTTGAGTTGATAAGGAATTTCATCTCTACTGTGTGACAAGTTCAGACTAGGTCTTGTGCGATCTATTATTTATCCATTTTCGGAACCGTTAGCATGACTTCAAACTTTTCGCAGCTTAGCACCGATGCATTGTCCCCAGGGCAACTGCCGGACTCGGTGAAAGCATTATTAAAACGTGCGTACATCAACCGTTATCCAAAACGGACAACTATTGTTGATGCGGGGACTGAATCTAAATCATTGTATTTGATTTTAAAAGGTTCAGTATCAATTATTCTTCGCGAAGATGATGATCGTGAAATTGTGGTTGCGTATTTGAATCCAGGTGACTTTTTTGGGGAAATGGGCCTGTTTGAATCAAATCCACAACGTACTGCAGAAGTTCGTACACGTGATGTGTGTGAAATTGCGGAAATTACATACGAAAATTTCCACGAACTTAGCAAACAATATCCAGATTTAAGCTATGCAGTATTTGCACAGTTGGTACGTCGCCTAAAAAATACTACACGTAAAGTGACTGACCTTGCCTTTATTGATGTTTCTGGTCGTATTGCACGTTGTTTGATTGACCTTTCTGCACAGCCAGAAGCTATGATTTTACCAAATGGTCGTCAGATTCGTATTACACGTCAGGAAATTGGCCGCATTGTAGGTTGTTCACGTGAAATGGTTGGTCGTGTACTGAAAACACTTGAAGAGCAAGGCATGATTGAAACCGATGGTAAAGCCATTCTGATTTTTGACGCTTCTTTGGAGCAAAATGAAGCCACTGATGGCGACTTTGATGACGAATAAGCCATCCACATGCTAAATAAAAAAGCAAATCTTCGGATTTGCTTTTTTATTGCCTGCATAAAACTTATAGCCATTTTCAAATATAAAAATACAATTCTTACGACCATTACAAAGCATCAGCAATTTTAACTGCCACAAGCGGCTCAAAATGGTTTAGCCTCTTATAACATCACTTCATAAATATTATCTTGAGCGAGAGGCAATATGCAATTTAGACCATTGGCAAAGACGGGTATTTTAGTTCCAGAAATCTGCTTGGGCACCATGACCTTTGGTGAGCAAAACACGCAATCAGATGCCTTCCAACAGCTGGATTACGCCTTGGAACGTGGCTTGTATTTTTGGGATACCGCAGAGATGTACCCTGTTCCACCCAAAGTAGAAACCCAAGGTGCGACTGAAACCATGATTGGTCACTGGCTGCACCAACGTGGTGGACGTGACAAAATATTTCTCGCCTCAAAAATTGCAGGACCATCACAAGGTGGTAGCCATATACGAGATGGCAAAACCCGCTTTAATGCGCAAGATATTCGCTCAGCCTTGGATGGCAATTTAAAACGCCTACAAACCGATTATATCGATTTATACCAACTACACTGGCCACAACGCCCAACCAACTTTTTTGGCAAGCTTGGGTATGGCAACCCAGAAGCACAGAATACCCAGGAAGTCACCGACTTGGCCGAAACCTTAACTGCATTGCAGCAGGAAATTGAAAAAGGGCGAATTCGTTATATCGGTCTATCCAATGAAACTCCATGGGGCACCATGAAGTTTTTACACTTGGCAGAACAGCTTGGTTTAAGCAAATTCGTCAGCGTACAAAACCCTTATAACCTGCTCAACCGTAGCTATGAAATTGGCATGTCTGAAATTGCCCATTATGAAGGTGTAGGACTACTTGCCTACTCTCCTTTGGCTTTTGGCTATTTAACTGGTAAATTCCGCAACGGCGCACGTCCTGCCAGTGCACGCGTCACTTTATATTCACGTTTTAGCCGCTACAGCAACCCTGAAAGTGAATGGGCCACAGAGCAATATGCCCTACTTGCAGAGCAGCATGGCTTGAGCTTAACGCAAATGGCATTAGCCTTTATTAAGCAACAATTTTTTGTGACCAGTACTATTATTGGAGCAACTACTATGGCACAACTTAAAGAAAATATTGATGCATTTGATGTCAATTTATCTGAAGAAGTGCTACAGGGCATTGAAGCTATTCATCGTCAGCAACCGAATCCAGCACCCTAATTTCATTTTAAGCACTGCTTTAAAATAAAATTAGAAATTGAAATAAATAAGTGAGCTGGCGTTTAAATTGAAAACATAAGTTCAGCTATAACGCACCATTTTTATGTTGTTTAAAGTCAAAAATTTTAAAGAAAGGATGCGCATTTCCATGCACATCCTTTCTTTTATTCATCTGTCTTACTGACCGATATTATCTTAGCGACGGTTTTGGTTATAAATTGCCTGAGCTGCAGGTAAGTTTTTGCGCATTGCTTCAATACGCTGACTGTTCGATGGGTGTGTTGACAAGAACGATGCACCACCGCCACCTTCAAGTTTGTTCATTTTTTCCCAAAGGGTAATAGCAGCTTGCGGGTTATAACCTGCACGTGCCATCAGCATTAAACCGCCCTGATCGGCACGACCTTCCAAATTACGCGAATATGGCAAGCCAATCCCAATTTGCGTACCCAATTGTGCTGCTGCTGCACCCAATTGACCGACGTTGTTACCCGCTGCACTTAAGCCAACATTCAACGCCAAGTTTGTTAAAGCTTGCGCACCAATTTTACTTTTAGCGTGTTCTTCTAGTGCGTGCACCATTTCGTGCCCCATAATTGCAGCAATTTCAGCATCGGTTAAATTCAGTTTATTCACAATACCTGTGTAGAACACTACTTTACCGCCTGGTGCGACAAAAGCATTGACTTGATCAGATTTGAGTACCGCCAATTGCCACTGGAAAGGCTGACCAGTTTGGTTCATTTGGTTGGCATGTGGAATCAAACGCTGAAACACAGTATTGATACGTTTATACGTGGTTGAACTCGTGTCTAACTGATTTTTATTGCGTGCATCTTGCACCATTTCGTTATAGCTTTTGGTTGCAGTTGCATTTAGGGTCGCAGTATCTGCACCCGCCATGTCTGCAACAGTGGTACACCCTGAAACTGTGATTGCGCCTGCGGCACATAAACTCAACATCAGTTTTTTGTTCATTATAATAATCTCCGCCTTACGAGCTATCTTCATATGAATCAATTATATGAAATCAATTCAAGGCTTTAAATCTATAATCGCTTCATAATCATATTATTTATGTAAACGACAGCTAAGCTCTGTACAGATTGTATGTCTAAGCGATCAATAACTGCCTTAGTAAAGAAATTGATAACACAACCAAAATACTAAACAGAAAACATTTAAACCCAAGTAAATTTTAGACACTACTTCTACTTTTTCTTCCATTTCTGGATTTTTGCGTTTGTAGAGTAGGTAAGCATTTTGAATCAGAATCAGTGGCACCAAAATACAGGCAAAAATAACGCTTAAACCAATAAATGCCTGATACATAATATTCGGATCATGCTTTTGCGATAAAATCAGCATCATGGCAATGGTCGGTGCGCCGCCCATCGCAAACAATAAAGAATAAAAAATCGTACTGGTAATATTTTTATGCATCCTGCATAACCTTAATTAAATTTAATTTTCTAAAGCCATTGTAACAAGCCACCCTGCTCTGCACAGCGCCAGTCATCTGCAACTTTAGTCTTGAAAAAACAACTCACTCAGCATCATCTATAATGTTTCCAAAAATGAGTCGCTATTGAAACTGAAACAACAGCAATAAAAAGCCCCATCATTTAGACAGGGCTGAATACATCATCAGAGCTTAAATGCTATGCTAAAGCACAACTACTTAAGCATCAAATGGATGACGTAATACAATCGTTTCTGCGCGGTCTGGACCTGTAGAAATAATGTCGATTGGACATTCAATTAACTGCTCAAGACGTTTGATGTAGTTCACTGCATTTTCAGGCAATTGTTCTACACTGGTCGCGCCCACAGTTGATTCAGACCAACCTGGCATTGTTTCATAAATTGGCTTTAAGTTTTCGTATGCAAGCGCATCAGAAGAACCTACGCAACCTGAATCGGTATTTTCATAACCTACGCAGATTTTGATTTCTTCTAAACCGTCCAATACGTCTAACTTGGTCAAGCAGATACCAGAAAGTGAGTTTACATCGACTGAACGACGTAAAATTTCGGCATCAAACCAACCACAACGACGCTGACGACCTGTAGAAGCACCAAACTCGTGACCCACGGTACCTAAGTGTTTACCAATCGCATCACCTACGTCATTTGCTGCGTCATACACCAACTCAGTTGGGAATGGGCCTGCACCAACACGTGTGGTATAAGCTTTGGTAATCCCTAAAACGTAGTCTAAATGTAATGGACCTAAGCCTGAACCTGAGCTTACACCGCCCGCAGTTGTATTCGATGAAGTCACATACGGGTATGTACCGTGGTCAACATCAAGCAATGAGCCTTGCGCACCTTCAAACATAATGTTGTCACCGTTTTTACGGTAATTATGAATTTCAGTCGTTACATCAACCACTAATGGTGCAATCACTTCACGCCATTGGTCACATAGCGCTAAAACTTCATCTAACTGAACTGCTTCAACACCGTAGTATTGTGTCAATTGGAAGTTGTGATAGTCCAATAATTCAGTCAATTGAGCGCGTAATGCTTCACCACCACGAACCAAGTCAGCAACACGAATCGCACGACGTGCAACCTTGTCTTCATAAGCTGGGCCAATACCACGACCTGTTGTACCAATTTTGGCATTACCACGTTTTTTCTCACGTGCTTGGTCAAGTGCAATGTGGTTCGGCAAAATAAGCGGACAGTTTGGTGAAATACGTAAACGCTCTTTCACTGGCACGCCTTCTTGCTCCAAAATACCCATTTCTTTAATGAGTGCTTCAGGAGAAAGTACAACACCATTACCAATTAAGCACAGTACGTTTTCACGTAAAATACCTGATGGAATGAGGTGTAATACAGTTTTCTTACCACCAACCACGAGAGTATGGCCTGCGTTGTGTCCGCCTTGATAACGAACGACTGCCGCCGCCTGATCTGTGAGCAGGTCGACGATCTTACCTTTACCTTCGTCGCCCCATTGGGTACCAAGTACCACAACATTCTTGCCCATAATAGCCTCATTACATCATGCTGTTAAAATTGAAAACCAAGACCTGTAACATGAAACATGCCTTGGCGATTAAATTTTTTCGACTGTCCACTCACCATTTGCAAGAACCAATTGGTGCGTTGCGTATGGAACCGAGTTTAAATCATCATTGCCCAACAATTGAATTACACTAAAGCCTTGCGCACGTGTGTTTTGAATAGCAGCAATTAAATCAGGTTGTGAGCCTTTAGGCGCAACAACAACAGACGATGATTCAAAACGACCTGCACTTAATACAAACAAGTCACAAGAGAAACCTGTTGCAGGGCGCGCACGTCCGAAATGCTGACCAATGCCATCATAACGACCACCTTGAGCCAATGGCGCAGCACGATTTGGTGCATATACCGCGTACATTAAGCCAGTGTGATAGTGATAAGAACGCAGCTCAACCACATCAATACCAATATGCAGATTTGGCCAACGTGCCTGAATTTCAGCTTGTGTTGCTTTCACGGCTTCAAACGCTTGCTTAAATTCGCTATTTGCCAACACTTCAGCACTTAAATGAGCCTGCAAAGCAGTTAAATCACTGGCAAAGCGACCTAGGGCATAGAAATCTGAACCAAAGTTTAAATCTTGAGTAAAGTCAGCCAGTTCTGGCAATGCTTTACGCTGATATAAATCTGACAATTGACGTTCAGTGGCTTTGCTTAATTCTGCTTGTTTAACCAAGCTACGGAACAAGCCGACATGACCCAAGTCTAAATGCACACCTTCTGCCAGACCTGCTTCTTTTAGCAAGCTGAGCATCAGATCAACCATTTCTACATCGGCATCAATGCTGTCTGAACCAAATAACTCTGCACCCAATTGCAACGGCGCACGTGTGGTATTAAAACCTTGGGGTTTGGTATGTAAAACCGTACCTGCATAGCAGTAACGTGCAATACCATCTACAGGATGTACATGCGCATCAATACGTGCCACTTGTGGTGTCATATCGGCACGCACACCCAGCAAACGACCTGAAAGTTGGTCGATGACTTTAAATGTGGCAAGGTCTAAATCTTGATTCGATTCTGAAAGAGAAGATAGAGATTCAATGTATTCTATGAATGGCGTGTACACCAACTGATAACCCCGAGATGCGAGGAAATCCAATGACTTACGACGCAAGCTCTCAATGACTTGCGCTTGTTCTGGTAATACATCAGCTACACCATCAGGTAATAACCATGTCTCTGAAATGGGCATGTTGTAAACCTAAATTCTTGTTTGCGCGGAACGAATCCGCATAAAAAAATCGGGAGCACACCCGATTTCTCCTAGTTTAGCATGATACTTTTGCTCATGCACCTGACTTTTTCTGAAATATGCGGTAAAAAAGCTTGATTCAGCATGACATTAAAACGCGATGTATTAAAAGTCCTGACTCCCTTTAACCGCTTTAGCCAACAAATTGACTAACTCCACATTCTGCATTTCTAACTGCGTGGTTTTTTGTACAGTTTTATCCAAAACATCTTGCTGAACCTGCATTTTTTTAGCCAAGTCCTGCATAATTTCTAGTGTCTTTTTCAGGTTTTCTTCCAAATGTAACACTTTCTGTTCCAATTGCTGTTGGTGTTGCACATCGGAGTTGCTGTCTGCCTGATTTCTGAATTGCAACCAAATCAAAAAAATCACGGCTAGCGCCAACAAAAGAATAAATCCCCACAATAAAATAATCATCATCCCACTACTCTATTTTCAATCTTATAGGCTAAATTTGCTATATTCATCAATGAATTAACTTCAGGTTTTCGTCTACACACCCATCACTATTACATGCTTTAGCGGCTTTGTATAGCAAACCGCATAAGCTAAAAATCACGCTACCCGCTGACTAAAAGATTCACACAAGTCGAGTAAACGGTTGGCATAACCCCATTCATTGTCATACCACGCAAAAACTTTGGCCTGATACCCCACCACCATAGTCTGGCTTAAATCGACAATTAATGAATAAGGCGAATGATTAAAATCACTCGACACTAAGGGCTCATCGGTCACTTGCATAATTTCTGCATAATCATGCGCGGCCGAAGCACACAGCACCTGATTGAATTTGTGCACCGTAATGGGTGACTGAGAAATAAAAGTCAGGTCAATTGCAGCGACGTTAATAGTCGGCACACGAATAGAATAACCATCAATTCGATCTGCCATTTTAGGCATCACCTGTTTTAATGCACCCAAAGCAGATGAAGTGGTTGGAATAATATTTTGCCCTGATGCTCGGGCACGACGTAAATCACGATGTGCCTGATCCAGCACAGTTTGATCTGCTGTGACTGCGTGAATTTCGGTCATTAAAGCCGTGTCAATACCAAAAGCATCATCAATAATTTTAACCAATGGCACTAAAGCCTGCGTGGTACACGACACACTGGAAATAATTTGATCAGTGGGTTTGACTTCGTGATGATTGACACCATAGACAATCGCAGCATCGACAGTATCAAATGGTGCTGCACCAATAATGACGCGTTTAGCACCCGCAGTAATATGCTGGGTTGCAGCTTCACGTGAACGGAACAATCCTGTACATTCCAAAACAACATCTACATTTAACGATTGCCACGGTAACTGTGCAGGTTGCGCCTGATTCAGCACCTGAACTTTGAGTTGTGCCAAGCCCGCAGAAATATTCAGAAAAACCTGTTCATCTTCAAGACTAATTTCGACCTGCCCTTTAAAACGACCGTGGGTACTGTCATATTTAAACAAGTGCACCAAAGTTTCGACATCGGCAATATCGTTAATGGCCACGATTTCAAAATGAAAGTCTTTGGGATTTTCAAACCAAGCCCGCAGCACATTGCGCCCGATTCTACCAAAGCCATTGATTGCCACTCGTTGCATGACTGATCCTTTCATAATGAAATCAAAATTTAAGCAGTGCTATGTTAATAGATTTTGCTCAACTACTGAAAAAAATCAGATCAATTCTGCGAATTTTCACGCAATTTGTTGTTTAATTCGGCAAATTAAAATATCAGCTTTGGTTTTCTACCGCACATCTACGTTTTCTTAACTTTTCTGCATTCCGCTTTATGGCAGTTCGGCATACTCCGTGACCCGCAGTAAGCACTTACTTTGAATGTAAATGTTCATCATCTTCTATTGCAAAGATTTATTCTGCGTAATCGCAACAAAGTTTGCGTCAGAATTGTCATCTATTCACACTAAAATGATTGGTGATAATGGCTTTTTCCGTTATAATTTGGCGTTTTTAAAATTTTAAGCCTGCATGACAGCAAAAGAATTATTTTTGTCAGACTGTCGTGCGTTTAGCCAAATCGGAAATTATGGAGTGACTTGGTTGTGAGTACTCGTTTTATGACATCAGCTGAAATTCGTGAAGCATTTTTGCGTTACTTTGAATCGCAAGGGCATACACGTGTCGCATCGAGTTCTCTAGTACCCGCCAACGACCCAACCTTGTTATTTACCAATGCGGGTATGAACCAGTTTAAAGACTGTTTCCTTGGGCTAGAAAAACGTGATTATGTACGTGCTGTCTCTTCTCAAAAATGTGTGCGCGCAGGCGGTAAACACAACGACTTAGACAACGTAGGCTATACCGCACGTCACCATACTTTCTTTGAAATGCTAGGTAACTTCTCGTTTGGTGATTACTTCAAACGTGATGCGATTAAATTCGCTTGGGAATTCCTAACAGGCGAACAATGGTTGGCGCTACCGAAAGACCGTTTATATGCCACGGTTTATCATACCGATGATGAAGCGTTTGACATCTGGAACAAAGAAATTGGTTTAGATGCATCTCGCATTATCCGTATTGGCGACAACAAAGGCGGCCAATATGCTTCAGATAACTTCTGGGCAATGGGCGATACAGGTCCTTGTGGTCCATGCTCTGAAATCTTCTATGACCACGGTGATCACATTTGGGGTGGCCTACCAGGTACGCCTGAAGAAGATGGCGACCGTTTCATTGAAATTTGGAACAACGTCTTCATGCAGTTCAACCGTACTGCTGATGGCGTGCTTCACCCGCTTCCAGCACCTTCTGTAGATACAGGTATGGGCTTAGAGCGTATTTCTGCAGTATTACAACATGTGAATTCAAACTACGAAATTGATCTGTTCCAGCACTTACTCAAAAATGCAGCAGAAATTATTGGTTTAGACACGACTGAGCTTGAGGCAACTGCACAGCAAACTGGTAAACCTGTAGACTACCCTGCTTCACTTAAAGTAGTAGCTGACCACGCCCGCTCTTGCTGCTTCCTAATTGCCGATGGTGTAAACCCTTCTAACGAAGGTCGTGGTTATGTTTTACGTCGTATTATTCGTCGTGCAGTACGTCATGGCAACAAACTTGGCGCAACAGGTTCATTCTTCCATAAAATGTTGAAGCCACTCATTGAAGTAATGGGTGATGCCTATCCTGAACTTGCAGCACAACAAGCACGCATTGAAGCGCAACTTTTGAAAGAAGAAGAGCAATTTGCCAAAACACTTGAGCAAGGTTTGAAATTGCTTGAAGGTGAATTAGCGCAACTGAAAGGCTCTGTAATTCCAGGTGAAGTCGTATTTAAACTGTATGACACTTACGGCTTCCCGACTGACTTAACAGCAGACATCGCACGTGAACGTGAATTGACCATTGACGAAGCGGGTTTTGAAGTTGAAATGGCAGCACAACGCCAACGTGCACGTGACGCAGGTAAATTTGCCGTTGACTACAACTCAATTGTGAAAGTTGAAGGTGACACTCAATTTGATGGTTACGATGCTACTGCAGGTGAAGGTCAAATCATCGCAATCTATAAAGATGGTGAGCAAGTTGATGAAGTCGTTGAAGGCGATGAAGCCTTAATCGTACTGAATCAAACGCCTTTCTATGCAGAAAGCGGTGGTCAAATTGGCGATACAGGACTCTTCAAAAACGAAACAGGTATTTTTGAAGTTCAAGACACCAAAAAATCTGGCGGTGCATTTGTCCATCAAGGTATTGTGACGATGGGCAGCCTAAAAGCTGCGCAAACGGTCGAAGCCATTGTAAAAGCAGATATCCGCGAAGCAACTGCACGCAATCACTCTGCAACACACCTGTTACATGCTGCCCTACGTCAAGTTTTGGGTGCGCATGTACAACAAAAAGGTTCATTGGTTGCCTCTGACATTTTACGTTTTGACTTTGCCAATGACCAACCTGTGTCATTTGAGCAATTGCAAGAAATTGAGCGCTTGGTCAATGCAGAAGTCATTGCCAACACTGCCGTGTCTACTGAACTATTAGACATTGAAGCAGCGAAAGCCAAAGGTGCGATGATGCTATTTGGCGAAAAGTATGGTGATGAAGTTCGCGTACTTTCTATGGGTTCTATGATCGAAGATAAAAACTTCTCGATTGAACTGTGTGGTGGTATTCACGTAAAACGTACGGGCGATATTGGCTTATTCAAAATCATCTCTGAAGGTGGTGTTGCAGCTGGCGTGCGTCGTATTGAAGCGATTACAGGCAGCAAAGCCGTTGATGCCGTTCAAAAAACTGAACGTGACATCAGCAGCATCAATGCATTATTAAAAGCGCAAAAAGACCAGACTTTAGAAAAAGTCACCAGTTTGGTCGACACTGCCTCTAGCCTTCAAAAACAAATTGAACAGCTCAATCAAAAATTGGCAAACTTCCAAGCAACAGAACTTCTAAGCCAAGTTCAAGAGATTGCGGGTCGTCAAACGCTGATTACAACGGCTCAAGGTATGGACGCAAAATCACTGCGTAACTTACACGACGGTGTAAAATCTAAACTCGACAATGCAGTGATTGTACTTGCAGGTGTAGAAGACGATAAAGTCAGCTTAATCGCTTCTGTTGCAAAAGACTTTACTGCTACGATTAAAGCAGGTGACATCATTAAACACTTGGCTACAGAGCTAGGTGGTAAAGGTGGTGGTAAACCTGATTTGGCACAAGGTGGCGCGCCACTTAACGAGAAGTTTGCAACAGTAATGGCAGATTTAACTGCTTGGCTTGCGGCAAAATAACTTCACTTTTTGTGTAACTGACCCTGAACCGGTAATTCAGGGTCATGGCTTATATGGAACAACTATGGCACTAATCGTTCAAAAATATGGCGGTACTTCAATGGGTACCCCCGAGCGCATTTTAAATGTTGCTCGTCGTGTGAAGCGCTGGCATGATCATGGCCACCAAGTAGTGGTTGTGGTTTCTGCCATGAGTGGCGAAACCAATCGCCTACTCGCTCTCGCGAAAGCCATTACCGAAACCCCTGACCCGCGTGAACTAGACCAAATGGTGTCTACAGGCGAACAGGTAACGATTTCGATGTTAGCGATGGCGCTGAACTCTATTGGCGTTGCAGCAAAATCACTAACAGGTCGCCAAGTTGGTATTCAAACTGACAGCGCTTTTACCAAAGCACGTATTGAATCAATCAATACCGATGTATTGACTGAAAACCTAGATGCAGGTCGTGTGATTGTAGTTGCTGGTTTCCAAGGTTTCGATGCTGAAGGCAATACCACAACTTTAGGTCGCGGTGGTTCAGACACTTCTGGCGTTGCATTGGCTGCTGCGTTAAAAGCAGATGAATGTCAAATTTACACAGATGTAGACGGTGTATATACCACTGACCCACGCGTTGCACCAAAAGCTAAAAAAGTAGATCGTATTTCTTTTGAAGAAATGCTAGAAATGGCGTCATTAGGTTCTAAAGTATTGCAAATTCGTGCGGTTGAATTTGCAGGTAAATACCAAGTCCCTTTACGTGTATTATCAAGTTTTGATAATGACGATGATGGCGCATTCGACAAAGACTTTAAACAAAATGTCGGCACACTCATTACTACTGAATTGGAAGACAACATGGAACAACCTATCATCTCAGGTATCGCATTTAACCGTGACGAAGCAAAATTAACTATTTTAGGTGTGCCTGATGAGCCAGGTATTGCATCTAAAATCTTGTCACCTATTGGCGCTGCCAATGTTGAAGTTGACATGATCATCCAAAATGTAGAAGAAGATGGTACTACTGACTTTACTTTTACTGTAAACCGTGGCGAACTTGCCAAAGCAAAATCAATTCTTGAAGCAACTGCCAAGGAAATTGGTGCGCGTGAAGTCGCTACACGTGGCGACATCGTGAAAGTATCTATCGTAGGTGTAGGTATGCGTTCACACGCAGGTGTTGCAAGCAAAATGTTTACTGCACTTGCAGATGAAGGCATCAACATTCTGATGATTTCTACTTCTGAAATTAAAATTTCAGTCATTATTGAAGAAAACTATTTAGAGCTTGCAGTACGTACTTTGCACACTGTATTTGGTCTAGATCGTGAAAGTGGCGAGTCTAGCGCACGCGCTTAATACGCCCTTGTCAGAAAATGTAATTGTCTGACAAATTTTGCGAAAAAGTACAAAAAAATAGAGCCACTATAGTTTTTTTTATAGTGGCTCTGTTATATTGAGCAACATGCTTTTATAAATTTTGGCAGATGTGTATCTTATAAAATGAATAATGGTACATTCTGATAAAATTTAATTGTTTTTTATGTGGTTGTGACTTTTAATTTGCTTTAAAAAATCAATGCAGGTTTAGCATTTTGCAAGGAGATAAACATGCTGATTCTGACCCGACGTGTCGGAGAAACATTAATGATTGGAGACCAAGTCAGCGTGACTGTACTTGGTGTGAAAGGTAACCAAGTTCGTATTGGTGTAAATGCCCCGAAAGAAGTATCGGTTCATCGTGAAGAAATTTATCAACGTATTCAACACGAACGTGCCATGCATGAGCATTTACAGCACCTTGATCAAGATTATCAACCTTCATTTGAAGAAGATAACTACTCACAAACTGACTTTAATCGTTAAGCGATTAAATGTGATTGAATATAAAGCGGCCATTGAGCCGCTTTAAATTTTTCTACTGTATGCTGTCAAAGTGACACATTTTTTAATGTAATCTCCAGCATTTTTGCATGAAACTTACTGTGAGTTTTCCATTAATTCCAGCGCTTTACGCACTGGGGCAAAACTACGTCGATGCGCAGCGATCACACCGTGCTGGGCAATTGCTTCAAAGTGAGCTTTGGTTGGGTAGCCCTTATGTTTAGCAAAACCAAATTGCGGAAACTCTTGATCAAGCAGTATCATTTCACGGTCACGCGCCACTTTAGCTAAAATGCTGGCTGCAGAAATTTCTGGATGCAAAGCATCCCCCCCTACAACAGCATCGCATGACATACTTAAACCCGGCGGAATTTTATTGCCATCCACTAATACATGTGCTGGTTGAATCGCAAGTGCCTCTACCGCACGCCGCATCGCCAACAAAGATGCTTGTAAAATATTGTATTCATCAATTTCGGCAGCAGAAGCGTCTGCAATCGCCCAAGCCAGTGCTTTTTCCTGAATTTCAAAAAACAACTTTTCACGTTTCTTTTCAGTTAGTTTTTTAGAATCGTTTAAGCCCTCAATTGGGTTATTCGGATCTAAAATGACAGCAGCAGCAACCACGGAACCTACTAAAGGTCCACGCCCTGCTTCATCTACACCTGCAATTTTCATGTCTATGTTCCAGAAAAATAGGCTGAATATTCAGCCTATTTTGGCACAATAATGTGCCTATATTGAGTTTTGAGTGAATGAGCTTATCTAACCGCTTCTGCTACACAGGCATTGATGGTTCTAGACACTGCATTGCTCACAATTGTTGCACGTGCAGCAGGATCAATCGCAGCAGTTGCCAAATCAACTGCAGTCACGTTTTGTGGTGCTTTTTCACTCACACAGCCACAAATTTCAGCTTGAATATTTTGCTTCTGATTTGGTGTCATTACACGAGTTGCAGTATGCCATGCAGGAATGTTGTTTAGCTCAGTGACACATTTCGCATTAATTGCAATTTTAATTGCAGCCATGCCTAGTTGTTGTGTCGCTGTTGGTGCAGATGTGGTTGTACCCGTGGTTGTGGTACATGCAGATAAAACCAATGCTACAGGTGCCAATACAGCAAGTAATTTTTTCATAAAGATTTCCCATATTAAGGATCATTTGATCTGATGATCATTACAATGCCGCTATTGTGCCTAAACTTCAGCAGTGAAGGAATAGTGATTTGTTATTTCCATCACTATTTTTTGGCCTCATTTCAGCAGCGTTGCAGATTTTCAACACTCCGTTGCACACAGGTGCTTTTTTGCCTATAACGCATTGTTTAGCATGCAAACATCAATTTTGCTCTGAAACAGAGTATGAAACAGACAAATCAGTATTACACCCGTACCGCACAAGTTTTACATTGGCTGATGGCAGTTATATTTATTGCCGCATGGGCAGTTGGCTTTTTTAGTGGTAATTTTTTAAGTTATGAGTCAGATGGTAGCTTTAAAGGTGATGTAATTACCTTACATAAGAATATTGCCACACCTATTATATTTTTAATGGTGATTCGTCTATTTTGGCGTTATACCCACCCTGGCGCCACAACTGCCAAACAGCATGTCACCATTCATAAAAACTCTGGCACATTTGGGGCACTTGGGTTTGTATTTCATGCTGATTGCCATTCCAATTACAGGCTGTTTATTTAGCTGGAGCGTAGGTAAACCTGTGCCTGTACTGTATTTATTTGAAATTCCAGCTTTGTTGGATAAAAACCCTGAGCTGTTGGCCATTGTAAAACCTGTACATACTTATTTGTCTTGGTTTGCAGGTGTAATGGTGGTCGGTCATGTGCTTGCCGCACTGAAACATCATTTTATTGATAAAGATGACGTACTCCGCAGTATGACTCAACAAGGCAAGTCATCAAACTAGAACTTTAATTTTAAACGATTCATAACACTGACCTACAAAAAGCAGCTTCAATCAAGCTGCTTTTTTTGTAATCTAGCATCGTGTGCATTGCATTAAGTTCAAGCCAATGCCTGAATTTGATCTATCCATTTCTGTTTTTCTTCAGCCGAAATAAACGAGGCTTCAAAAGAGTTGATTGCCAATTGTTTCAGTTCATCATTGCTTAAATCTAAAGCTTGGCTAATTGCAATAAAGTTATCATTCATATAACCACCAAAATAAGATGGATCATCAGAATTAACTGTGACTTTCACCCCTTGTTGCAATAAGCGACGAATATTGTGCTGGGCCATATCATTAACCACACACAGCTTTAAATTACTCAGCGGACATACCGTGAGTGGCATCTTTTCTGCAATTAAACGCTGCAATAACACTGGGTCTTCTTCTGAACGTACGCCATGATCAATACGATTTACTTTAAGCAAATCCAATGCTTCCCAAACATATTCTGCTGGGCCTTCTTCACCTGCATGCGCCACCACTAAAAAACCTGCTTCACGTGCTTTGGCAAAGACACGTTCAAACTTTGCAGGCGGATGCCCCATTTCACTCGAATCCAAGCCCACAGCAATAATCTGATCTTTATAAGGTAATGCCTGCTCTAAAGTTTCAAAGGCCGCCTCTTCACTCAAATGGCGTAAAAAACACATAATCAAATGTGAGCTGATGCCTAATTTTGTCTGTGCATCATCGCAAGCACGTTGTAAACCATTGATGACCGTTGCAAATGGCACACCGCGCTCGGTATGGGTTTGCGGGTCAAAAAACATTTCAGTATGAACCACACGATCTGCAGCACATTTTTCAAAGTAGGCCCACGCCAAATCATAAAAGTCTTGTTCATGCACCAATACTTGTGCGCCTGCATAATAAATATCTAAAAAAGACTGCAAATTATGAAAGTTATAGGCTTGTTTAACTTCTTCTACCGACTGATAAGGAATTTCAATTTGGTTGCGCTGCGCGATGGCAAACATCAGTTCAGGTTCAAAAGTACCTTCAATATGCACATGCAATTCTGCTTTAGGCAATGCACGAATTAACTCTAATGGGTTCATGTTTCATCCTGTTTTGCTATTTTATGGGAGAATTTAAGAAAGAAAAAAGGGTGTAAACTGAGTTTACACCCTTTTGCTGTTTGAGAATATTAACCGCCAAACATGGCAAATTTTAAGGCCCACAATGCTGCAATAATCCATACCATATACGGCACAGACTTCGCTTTGCCTGTAAGTAATTTAATTAACGCATAGCTAATAAAACCCATCGCAATGCCATCGGCAATTGAATAGGTAAACGGCATAAATACCACGGTTAAGAATGCAGGAACTGCTTCAGTGATGTCGTCCCAGTCAATATGCACAATGCCTTGAATCATCAACACACCGACAAATAACAACGCAGGTGCTGTGGCAAAACCAGGCACAGATTGTGCAAGTGGAGCCAAGAACAAGCAGGCAATAAATAATAGACCAACAATAACTGCCGTTAAACCAGTACGACCACCCGCAGCAACCCCTGCAGAAGACTCAATATAAGGTGTGGTGGATGAAGTACCTAATGCTGCCCCCGCTACAATTGCAGATGAGTCAGCAAACAAGGCTTTTTTCAAACGAGGAAGTTTGCCATCTTTTAACAAACCTGCACGGTGTGAAACCCCAACCAACGTGCCTGTAGAGTCGAATAAATCAACCAAGAAAAAGACAAAAATCACACCAATTAAGCTAGCCGTAAACAGACCTTCAAAATCCATTTGCATAAATGTTGGTGCAATAGATGGAATTTCACCTACAACGCCTTTGAATTCACTCAGGCCTAATGCAGTTGAAATGGCCGTAAGGACTAAAATGCTAATGATAATCGCACCGCGAACTTTAAAGTGATGCATCACCACCACCATTAAAAAGCCAAACAATGCCAGTAAAACTGAAGGTTGTTTTAAATCCCCCAAACCAACCAAGGTTGCAGGATTATCAACAATAACACCTGCATTTTTGAGTGCGATTAAGGCAAGGAATAAGCCAATTCCGCCACCAATAGCCAGTTTTAATGACATCGGGATGGCATTGACAATCGCTTCACGGATTTTAAACATGCTGATGGCAATGAAAATAATCCCTGAAACAAAGACTGCAGCCAATGCGGTTTGCCATGGCACGCCCATACCCAAACATACAGAATAAGTAAAATAAGCGTTTAAGCCCATGCCCGGTGCAAGCGCAATTGGATAATTGGCAATAATCCCCATAACCAAACAGCCAATTGCAGCGGCTAAACAGGTTGCGACAAAGACCGCGCCATGATCCATCCCTGTTTCAGATAAAATCATCGGATTGACAATAATGATGTAACACATGGTTAAGAATGTGGTTACACCCGCCAAAAGCTCGGTGCGGAATGTGGTCTTGTTTTCGCTAAGTTTAAACAAGCGCTCAAGCATTCCTGCCGAAGATGGATTAGGAGTCGTCATGACCTAGCCCCTGTAATTGAACTGAATAGCAACATGCACAAACCTTAAGTCATTACTCAAACTTGTTTTGTGTTGCAATAATGGTAGTGCCGCATAAAAAGTACGCAGTAAAAATAAACTTAATTCACAATCAAGCGTTTGATTTTAACAAGATACAATTTTCAAGATTGTAAATAAAAAAGCCGCATAACATTTATGCAGCCTTATTCATTTTTACCCCATTCAATCAGACACCCAACTACACTTAATGTGTCTTGATTGAGTTTTTGAATTGGCAAATTATACCATAGAGATTTTTTTTAATTTCCAGTTTTTTGAATTAAAGTTAAATTTTTACGATGAAATGACAGCCACAATCCTTTGATAAATTAAGTAATTCACTCTGTATAGCTGAAGTCTATAAATTTTAATCAGTTTCTTGTTTGGTTGACACTTCAGATCTAACCGCTTTTTTGAGCGATAAATTTGCCGATTCATTCAAAACCTGATTGAGTTCGGTTTGTTTGCGCTTTGCTTCTTCGTGATAGACCAAGTAACCCAACACGACCACCAACACCACCAGCACAGGAATAAGGATGTGTTTCATGCCATTTACTTTTGGTGAACAATTTTAATACATATTAGCAAAAATTATGTGAGGTGTAATTTTTATTTAGAAATAGAACTGCTCCCTAAATTGCTATATGAACCTGAGCATATTAGTTACCGTTTTAAATAAGTGCCTTCTCAACTGTATGGTAGCACTTAATACCCTCAAAAATACCCAGAAACCATGTTCTCACTCAGGCTTACGCTCTAAAATATGCCACTTCAAGTCAAGGATTTAAAACTAAAAGCGCTTGCTTACACTCAATCAGTTTTGATGATTGTCTCCTGTTACCATACCCAGAGCTTGACATGTAAGCGTACATTTGCTGAATCAATAAACAGTTTCCCCTATGTTTTAAATATTGTTTCTATACTTGCTACCTTGATCAGTATGAATATCACGCATGTAACTATTTATGGACAGTCATCAGTCTCATCAATTTGCAAATTTCCTGAAACTCCAATATTTTTGCACTTCGATGCATTGCCATAGTTTATTTGGCATCTATTTTGCTTTCACAGTATTACGTTTTATTAAAATTGTAATATTGAGGGGCAGCAATTATGAGTTATGTTGCACGCGAACTCAGTCAAAAAAACAAAATGTTACTTGGCTTGGGGTCTTTTTTAATACCAATTCTGATTTGGTGTGCAGTCAGTTATTTGCCATTTATCTGGCATCCACAAATCCAAATTACGCAATCAGGCAGCGTAAGCTACCTACAAGTTGACAGCCGTATTGATAAAAGTATTTATTATGCCGAAGCACAAAAAGCCGTAGATGCAGGACTTGCACCACCTGAAGGCATCTTAGTCAATCCAATTTATTTACCAGCCCCTCACGAAGTTGCAAAAGCCTTGGTGACAGCATTTACCACGCCACCTGCACAAGCCAATGCTCCTTGGTTTCATCAAAGCTTATGGCACAGTATTCAATTGGTCTTTACCGCGTTTTTCATCTCTTCCTTGATCGGAATTCCATTGGGAATTTTATGCGGTTTTTCCAATAAAATTTCACAGCTCACCGAGCCATTTGTTGAGTTTTTCCGATATTTGCCTGCCCCTGCCTTCGGTGCGCTTGCTGTTGCAATTTTAGGGATCAACGATGCACCAAAAATTGCCATTATTGTTATTGGTACTTTATTTCAACAAATTTTATTGATCGCAAATACAACACGTTTGGTTGATCGTAGCCTCATTGAAGCAGGTTTTACTTTGGGTACCAATAAACTCAAAAGCTTATTTCATGTGGTAATTCCAGCTGCCTTACCTGAAATTTATCGTAATTTACGTGTGCTACTTGGCTGGGCATGGACTTATTTGATAGTTGCTGAATTGATCGGCAGTACATCAGGGATTACATGGTTTATCACACAACAAGCTCGCTACCAGAACTTTGACAATGTCTTTGCTGCAATCTTGATTATTGGTGTCATTGGTTTGGTATGTGATTTGATCTTAATGAAAATTGGTCAACGCCTATTTAAATGGAAAGCAGGAGCAATCTAATGGATAACAATCAAGTCAGTACACGTGAATATTTTGATGCCATTTATCAGCGTCCGGTGATTTTAGAAGCCAAACAACTGACCCAGTCTTTTCAACATGGTAAAAGCACACGCACTATTTTAAATGCGATTGATTTAAAGATTCATAAACGTGAGTTTATCTGTGTGATTGGGCCATCTGGCTGTGGTAAATCGACATTTAGCCGTATTGTTGCGGGTTTAGACCCATATACCAGTGGTGAAATTTTGGTGGATGGCGAAGCAATTAAAGGCCCGAGTCCAGAACGTGGCATGGTGTTTCAAGGCTATACCCTTTTCCCTTGGAAATCCGTGAAAGAAAATGTGATGTTTGGCCCTTTAATGAAAGGTCAAAGTAACCCCACAGCAGAAGCGCAAGCCCGTGAATGGATTAATATCATTGGCTTAGAAAAATACGAAAATCAATATCCACACCAACTTTCAGGTGGGATGAAGCAACGTGTCGCGATTGCTCGGGCTTTGGTGAATCAACCGAAAATTTTATTGATGGATGAACCTTTTGGTGCACTCGATCCACATACACGACAAAAAATGCAGCGTCATTTGATGGATTTGTGGCAAAACATTGATATCACCATTATTTTTGTGACCCATGATATGGATGAAGCGATTTTATTGGCTGACCGTATCGTGGCACTAAAAGCCAATCCAGGTGAAATCAAAGAAATTATTGAAGTAGATTTGCCTCGTCCACGTGATCCTGAAGTCATGCTCACGCCTGAATTTAAGAAACTCCGTCAGAAAGTTGATCGTTTAGTTCATGCCGAAGAAGATGAGCTTGATCCTGCATTGGCTGACTTACCTGTCATTCCGCGAATGACCAAAGTGAGCAGCAGTAAATAGAATGGTATATCAATGGCTTATTTATATTTACTGATTGCAATTGTGGCAGAGGTCATCGCGACCTCTGCACTCAATGCATCCAAAGGTTTTACGGTGTGGCAACCCACCGTGATTACGTGTATTGGTTATCTGATCGCGATTTATTTCCTCTCACTCACCATGAAAAGCATTCCCATGGGGATGACTTACGCCATGTGGTCAGGTGCAGGGATTGTATTTATCTCCACGGTGGGCTGGATTTTCTTTAAACAGCATTTGGATGTCGCAGCCATGATTGGACTAAGCTTTATCATTGCAGGTATTGCCATTATTCATGTATTTTCTCAGAGCACGCATCTTTAGACAGATAAATGGCTGTAAATGCATTTATTACCCCTAAGATCTCGGCATCTTTGTCTAAGGCTTTTTCTATGATGATGCGTTCATCACCTGCTGATGAATAAGCAAAAGTTTTAAAACGATCAGTTGTACTGTCATAGCGAATGTAAAGGTGTAACTGATCATTTTTAATTTCAACACTATTAGGAAACTCTACAAATAGGCTGTCTTTATAATCAATCGCATACTGTTCTTTAAATACGGAACGTAGTTTGATTCCTAAACAATAACTCCTTAATTCAACAAACCGTGTACGCTTTTCTTGATGAATTAAATGAATGTCTGTTGCTGTTTTATCCAATAATTTGTTTTTGGTGTACGTGATTGTTTGCGGATAATCAATGCAAAGTCGTCGCCAATCGTGAATTATTTGTTTTTTAGTGTCTATCTTTTCAATGATATCCTGTCGTGAAAACTCCACAGGTAAATCATTTAAAAGTTGCTGAAGGAATGGCAAGGTTGAAACTTGACCGTCAATATATATGGTTTCTTGATTAAAAACCAAACGCCAATTTTCATTGTGTGATCGAGCGTCGCCATTTAAATTCATCTGGCAAAACGTATATTTACTGCTTCGTTTTGGCAAATAATCTCCATAGCACAATAACAGGCGCTGTAAAAGATAATGATCGTTAGCATCTTCTTTTGCCAAACTACATTCAAATAAATTGATTAATTTATTTGCATATTGAATAAATTTCTGTTCATGTGCAGTAGTGTCTGGATCCAGACTCCAATCGAGTAAAAACTGGATTTGACCATGAAATACCTTTTGATCTGCAATACGTTCTAACTGCTGTTGATTCCAACCTTTAATAATCAATTCAGCCTTATACTTTTCTTCTCGTATTTGCTGAGCAAAGTCTTGACTCATTTTGATATTAAAATCATTAAATACGGCGACACTCTGAATAACATTGTTTAAATCAATTGCCTGCGCCCACTGAGATAAAGCTGCAATACTTTCAACATAATCATTCAAATTATTGTGCACATGATTCATCACAATTCTGCGTGAAATATTAAAATAATCTAAAAATTGTTGGTGATGCTTCGCTAAATCTTCTTGGATTGATTTGATATCCAGATAAGCTTTCTGTTGACAGTAAATAAAGACATTAAAGAGCAAAATATATGCTTGATAAGACTGCTGTAAGACGATTTTTTTATCTTCAAACAGATACGGCTGAATATGATTAAAGATCTGAACATAATCATGTTTTAAAACATAAATAAAATTCATAAAGCCATAGAACTGCTGACAATGTTTCAAATCAAACAGTTCATCATAGCGTTTTACATCTATATATGCCTTTTGTTGCAGATCATGGTTGATGATTTTTCTTAAATCATCAATCAATAAAGCGTGCGGGTTTGTATCCCAATTTTTTTTATCTGCCTGTTGACTCAGCATCAATGCCAGCAAACCGCTGCATGTGACTTTAAAAGATTCATATAAAATATCGTCAATATTTTCTTGATGCTTAGGTTTAAGTGACCAAAATAGATCTGTCCACTGTTGATCTAAACAATGGAAAAAATTTGCAGCAAATTCGCTCGGTATTTTTTGGTTTAACCAAGCTTTAAAGTTCTCAAATTCAGATAAATGCACACCTCGAGCATTCATTTTGATATAAAGTTCATCGCTTAGATTAAAGTCTTTCATCTCTAAAAAATGAAAACTGATGCATAACTCTTGAGTTAATCGCTGCCATAATTGCTCAGCTTGAACATGATTTTTGCTGATTTGCGCTTCAATTTCATCCAGCATGTTTAGCATTCCTTGAATGCTCGGATCATAATCCCAAACTGAAAAATACCATCCCTCATTTTTAATACGCATAGAGATCGTTTTTTGCTGTTTTTGATCGGGTAAACAAATATGGTGATGCTCAATCAGACTTTCTAAAAAATCCCCTGTGCTTTGTCGTGTTTCATAATTAAATTTTTTGAAATAAGCGCGTTGCTCATGATCGACTGACATTTGGAGGCTATACAAATAAAAATGTAATAAAAATAAAGTAGTAAGACGTTGCTGACCATCAAGGATGACCAAATGCCCCTCTTGCTGTGCCCCATAAATAAAATCAAGTTCGAGTTGTGATTGCATGTTTAAATGCTGCAAAATATTTTCAATAAAACTACGTCGAATGATATTTACTTTAGGATGCAGACGACCTTGCGCATAATCCCGTTGAATGACAGGAATTCGAATTGAATATTCAGCAATGAGCGACCAAAAATTGTATTTCATGCTTGTTCACCACTCGCTGCTGTTGTAAATAAATGTTCTTGATAATATTCCCAGCACTGAATTAAGGCTACACGATACGCATTACGATCTTTTTGATTCCAAATGGTAAAATCCTCTACGTCAGGATTAAAATATTTTGCAAATGCCCACTGTGTTGCGATTGGAATAAAACGACGCTCTATTTTTTGTAAATCCATCACCGCTTTACGTTTTTTATAAAAACCTTTATTGCTTAAAACTGAATTATCGCGTTTTTCCAATAAACATAAATTGTCTAATTTATGCGTTCTTTGCTCTATGACGTTTTGTAGATACTGCTGTTGTAACTCAACATAGCTTTTTAAAGTTTCAGCTGTCTGAACTGCATTCCAAACTTCAAGTGCTTGTGAAATTTGCGCTTTTTGTTCACTCGAAATATCTTGAGCCGTGGTCTGAGCTAAAAGATCCTGTTGTTCTTTATACCAATGCTCTAGATTAATGTCCTTCATGTCACTGTTTTGCGCATGGATATGCTCTAAGCTCCAAATGGTATGTTCTGCATAATAGGACTTAAATGGAAAACGTGTGTTTTGTTGGCGATGTAAATCAAGATTGAGTAGTAAAATCAATGAAATAATCGAAGGGTTATGATCAAGATAATGTAAATCTTCAAATATCAGAGGCTGTTTTGGATCGGTTGATTGGGTTTGTCCAAAGCATTTTCGAATATGCTGCGCGATGATCTGTTTTAATTTAATTTGAAATTCTTCGCGCCCACGTTGACTATCTGCAAGTGTCCAAAGTTCACTAATACTTTTAATTCTTTGACCGATAATGAAGCCAATCAGATGATAGCTTTCATCGTCTGAAAACCATTCATTTAAACGATAAAATCCTTGTTGAAGCTTTTTCCATAGCGCGGTCACGGTCTGATCAGGATTGCTTAACTCTTTTACAAAGTATTGAAAGGTATAATATTCTTGTTTTCTTTGAAGTATCTGCTGATATGACAAGGATTTAGATGCAACAAATTTTCCACTGATTAAATCAAACAAGAGTTCAATTCGGGTATAGATGTTGGTTTGCTGATGTGGTGCAACAAAAGCCCAAAAGTCAGGATTTTGTAGGGTGTGCTCAATCATGTCCCATTGGTTTGCCAACTCAGATTGTCTAATCTTAAACGTTTCTGCGCTAGTGCCTTCTTTTGGCGCTTTAAGTGCATTGAGGAACAAAGCTTTTAATAATTCTGCATTTGTTAGTGCAATTTTACCTTGATTGATCCGTTGAAAAATCGCAATAGATTGTTTTTTATCATCAAGTTCATTGTTTTGACTTTCAGCTTGATACCAAATCACTTTGGTTGCATCTAATAAAGTATTGATCCACTCCTCTCGAATCCCCAGTGCGATTTGCGCTTTGGCTTTAAACCATGCTTGAACTGTTTTATAGGCATTAAAGAAATAATAATTGTCGATATTATTCAGCTCTGGATCATGCTCAACGTATTCATCAAAGGTCACTTCACTGCGATTTGCCAACTGAAAAATATGCTTATTTAGAAATTGAGTACTTTGCTTACGAGTTTCGTAGCGTAATTCAAAAAATGAACCTTTGGTGAGATAACTCAAGATGATGTAAATGGTAGTTAGACGTTGCTGACCGTCGATCAGTTCAAAATAATCCTGACCATCAATCTGCCTTTTCTTGATCACAATCGGCTGTAAGCAATAATAATCATCTGATTTTTCCTTATCTGTGCCAAATTCATAAATATCGTCTAATAAGGCTTCAACTTGAATACTGCTCCATTTGTATCCACGTTGATAAGCATCGACAAAAAAATGTAGATTGTTTAATTCTTGAATTTTTCTCAGACGTAGTGGCAATTCTTCTTGTTGCTGTATGTACTCTAATTCATGAAATAAAGACTTTAATTTCTGCTCTGCGGTGTCACGTAATGCTGGATTCAGGTCGAGAAGATTTTGCATCTGATTAAACAATGCGATTGAATCCTTCATCAAACTTACCATTTTTGCTGTTATGTTGAGTAAATTATAAATGATGAAAATAAACTGTTGAAAATTATTATAAAAAAATAGCGCCTTGAGACGCTATTCTTTAGTATGAGATACCATGTCTATCCGTTATGGTAATTCATTCACCAAATCTGGATAAATCACCCCATCCACATCCACCTTGGTAGTGTAAACACCATTTTTAAAGTTAAACTCATTGACGTGATAACTAGAGCCATAAATCGAGTCAAAGTTTTGTGATTTCTCAAAAACTTTCTTGTTGGCTGCCAAATCTAATAAATGGGTGCCATCAATGAACTGGGCATATTGAGCTGCATCAAGACCTACACGTTTTGCCATAATGGCTAAAGCATCTGAACGCGTGGCAGGATCATTGATGTATTTCACCGTTTTATCCCAGACTTGAATGATTTTTTTCCATTCTTCTTTGTGCGCAGACAAATGCGTCATATTCACAGTTAATGTGTCATAAATTAGGCCTGGTTTATCTTTCGAAGAATAGATAATTTTTGAGCCTGCAACAGATTTGAGCGCTTGATTTGCCACAGGTTGCCAAACAGCAATAGCAACAACGTCAGGGCTTGAGAACACTTGAGGTAGCTCATTGGTGACAGCATTAATCAGTGTTACATCAGTTTGTGCAATTTGAGCATCATCGAGTGCTGTATTTAATAAGTGATGATCGACCAGACCTTTCTCAACCGCAATTTGTTTGCCCTTCAGATCACTGATCGAGTTAATGCCATTTTTTGCAATAATGACATCATTCCCTGCTGAATAATCCGTTGCCATGACCATAATACCTTTGGTACCACCTGATGCGATGACCAAGTTATCGCCATTGGATACCGATACAGCATCCAATTGATTCGCTGAAAAAGCATTAATCGAAGCTGAATAATCGAACCATTTAAACTCTACGTTTACGCCTGCCTCTTTAAACCAGCCTTTTTCAATCGCTACTTGCCAAGCCACCCAACCTGGCCAGTCGCTATAACCGATCGTAATTGGTTTGGTATTTACACTACCTTCAGCCTTAGCATTCGGTTCAGGAACTTTGGCAGTATTGTCACAACCTGCCAATAAAATTACAGACAGTACAGAGACTGACATCAGTGCTTTTTTGATCATTTTGTGACTTCCCCTATGCATTCACATTTAAATTTAGTATTTGAAAGTTGTTTTGATTTCATAAATTCGCGCCAGCCACCAAAATGAGTAATATCGGTAGCATCTCCAAGCGCATAACCTTCACAAATAAAGCCTTTGACCCATGTACCATCAATCAACTGGGCATTGCCAATACCTAACGGTGCCGGCACTTCTGCAACAATGTCCCCAAACAGTGCACGCGGAATGTCCCAGACTTCGACTTCAATTGAAGAACCTTTCTCATGGTATTGCAGGCCAGGTTTTGGCGGAGTGGTATTTTTTAAAGCATAAAGTTTGTAATGCGAAGTGGTTCGGGTCTGCTTGATCAGCGTGCCACCACGCTTGGTCAGCTGAAAGTTCAGTGGCATACCAGTTAGATGCGCCCCCACCACAGCCAGTTTGACGCTATGACTTGATGAAATTTCCGTGGTTTTTTCATAGCTACGTGCAGAGGTTCCCAGATTTAACTGACTCGCCTGCTGCCATTTTTGCCCAAATTTGGCCAGTGCTTCATCCATCCAGGCGGGTGCAATAAAGGTCACACCGGTTGGCAAACCATCGGCACGGATGCTATTTGGCAATGCCAAAGCTGACAGATCAGCAAAATTGACAAAATTGGTATAAGCGCCCATGTGGCTGTTTTTAACCAGAGGATCCGCTTCTACCTCTGCAATGCGATAAATGGTCGGTGCGGTAGGCACCATCAAGGCATCATAATCCGCCAAGGTATTTTGAATGATGCGGCTGAGTCGGGCGCGCTCATATTCATCCTGCATGACATCGACCGCACTGAACTGGTCTGCCTGTGCAATAATTTGACCAATCACGGCATGGGTCTGCTCGCGTTTTACCATTTTTTCAACGGCACTGGTCCGTTCAGCAACCCAAGAGCGATTATACAGGGCTGATGCCAGTTGCTGAAATGGCATAAAATCAATCGGCTCTACCGCATAACCCAAGCTTTGTACGCGCTCGATTGCCAGTTGAAATGCCTTTTCAGTTTCGGCATCGCCATAAAATTCCAGCGTATCGGGAATGGCGATTTTGCCTTTGGAAAATTGGCTCGGAACATTCTGAGGATGTGCTCGGGAATAATCATCGCTGGCATCATAACCTTGCATGACTTGCGCCACTTGCCAGGCATCATCCACAGTCAAAGCAAATACCGAAATCACATCGATACTACGGCAAGCTGGAATCAGACCTGTGGTCGAGAACCAGCCTTTGGTCGGCTTAAGTCCAACAATATTGTTATGTCCTGCCGGAACACGACCCGAACCAGCAGTATCTGTACCCAGTGAAAATGGTACCAAACCATTCGCCACCACCACACTGGAACCCGAACTCGAACCACCACTGATATATTCAGGATTAAAACTATTCTTCACTGCACCGTACGGGGAGCGAACACCCACCAGTCCTGTTGCAAACTGATCCAGATTGGTTTTACCCACAACAATCGCACCGGCAGCTTTGAGTTTGGTGATTACTGTTGCATCAGAAGTTGCTAGATAAGCTGCTTCTTTACATGCCGCTGTGGTATAAAAGCCTGCAACATCGATATTGTCCTTGACTGCAAATGGCACCCCATAAAGTGGCAAGTTTTCAATATCTGCACCAGCTAATGCATCAATTTGTGCCTGTAATTGTTCAGTTGTCGCAATTGAAATCCAGGCATGATCATCATTCTTAAACTCGGCAACATACTGAATTAGGTCACTGAGCTGGATATTGTTATTCTGGTAAGCGTGTAGCCAGTCCTGCACTGTCCATAAGTCTTGCACAGCTGTTCTCCTTAAGTGTGTTCGGTATTTTGTGGAATAGGCGGCATGACAGCATCCATCAATTCGAGGTGCCCTTTAATTACGCCTTTAAGTGCAATAAATTGTTCGCTAATTTCTTTCAGATCACTGCTTGCACCCTGCATCAGCATGACTTGCAGGATTTTTTCATCGGCCAGTTGGATATGCAGTGAATTAATCACTTGCGCCAGATACTGTTGTTGCAGATCGACCAGCTGACTGCGCAGCGGTTTGAGGCTGACGTCATAGAGCAAGGTCAGTGTGCCGACCATGACTTCATCGCGAATCACTAATTCATCAATCAGGTGACGATTAATCATGTCGACAATGGCCTGTGAGCGACTTTCATAGTGCTGCTCGACAATTTTTTGATCCATGGCTTGTAAGGTGGTTTCTGGCACGGTGATACTGATCCGTGCCAATTTTTGTTTAGGCACGCTGTTTATCCTTCGGCTGAACATGAGCAGATTGTTTAATGTGAAATCCAGCACGAATACTTAAAAGCTCGACCAGAAAGTGAAGCCACGGATGCATTTTTTTATTAGATGTCGGACTGTTCATGTGCATCTCCTCAAGGTATTACAAAACCATAATTTCGTATTACTTAGAAAATGCAGAAAACGTGCCAAGTATTATTTATTAAGATGCGGTAAATAAAATTGCGTAAATGGGCAAAAAAAAGCCCCATAACATTAAGATGGGGCTTGTTCTAAAGCAAAAGTAAGTTGAGTATTTCATCAGTTTATTCCATTTTTATTGCTCATGTCCTCGCTCTTGTTTTTATACATGAATGGTTAACTGATGCGTTTGATTTTGAGTGACCAAGTGTATTGCTCTCCTCTATTTATGCTGTATTTATATATAAGCATAGAGCATGCCAAAAGATAAAATCGCGTACATTTTAAGCTAAATGCCTGAAAAATTGATCACATAGCGATAGTAGGAAAAAACAAGGATAATTGGCTTTTATGAAGTATGGCTAAAAAATAGACCATTTTGCACCATTGGGGTTCAGTATGTGCATCAAAGTGTGGCTATACTCATCAAACTTTAATAAGTGTGTTTTTTGTGAACTTGAGCTCGTAGGTCATTTAGGCTAATTTTTACGGTTGCTTCAGTTTGCGCTTCTTCTGCAAGTTTCAGCAGTTCTTTGTCTTCAATTAAAATTTGAGCGAGTTCCTTTTGGGAAATCTCAAGCGCTTCACGACTCATCTGTGAACGCTGTTCAAATATCCGCTCTTCCGCCATTTGTTGAATCCGTGCTTGGCTCTCGGTTGAACGAATTGCCATAAGTTCTTCTAAGGTCATCAACTTATTAAAAACTCCATATCGGATGGGATTCCCACATCATAGGAAAACCCATGGCTAGACGCTGATGATCATCCTTGAGTATTGGTCTAACTAGCCGATTAATTTGTTCACACCATTCTGCTTCAAAACCTGTAGGCCTGAGTAAGGTTTTTAAGATTAAAAGAACATAGAAAATACGTCGATTAGTCGGTGTGGTAGGTGCTTGCCAGTCTTTATCTTTATCTAATTTTGATTTAATTGCTAAGTCTTTGTTCCACAAGCGACCATGATGAGCACAAACATTACGAATATAAGTCAATATGTGTAGCCAGTCTGCTAATTTCTCATGATGGATTGCAAAGTGTTGTGCAATCTCTTTCTTATCTTCAATACCTATCGCTTTATTATTGATTAAGCCATGATATAAAAATGAGAGTGATCCCAAGCTTAAAACTTCTGTAAGCATCCATATAGGCACTTTGGGAAAGTCGATATAATTTTGTTCAAAATGCTGAATGAACGTATCTTTGGAACGTTCCACTTCTTTGTCGCAGTTTTTTATAAAACTATGATGATTAAACTTTGGATGAAAATACCCTGCCTGATAAACCCCAAAAGCACCATATTTATGGGCTATGAAATACGTTAATTTCGTACGTAGAAATGTTTCAATCATTTCAATAGCACTAAATATTTGCAGCCTAAGTTCAGTATCAAACTCATAAAGTTGAATGATCTTCTCAAAATGAGTATTTGCTTTAAAGTCTTCTACAGCTTTGCTATTTTCTCTTATACGAAATGGATACCAATAGGCACTTAAACGATAATAACCATACTTGGCCAATATCGTTTCAGCCCAAGCAGGATTATGAATTATCATTCCTCTGGATTGTAAATGGCGCACTTGCTCTGCATAAGATAAGGGCTTCTTATTATTAATGCCAGTCAGTTAAGCAAAAAAAGTTAAAATACTGTAAAAAGAGCGTATGTAAATACGCTCTTTTTTTATGAAT
>NZ_JAAZQY010000016.1:0-62867 GCF_012371315.1 Acinetobacter sp. A1 | reverse complement strand
CAGAAGTGAAACCTCTTCGCGCTGATGGTAGTGTGGGGTTACCCATGTGAGAGTAAGTCATCGCCAGCTCATTATTCTAAACACCCTCAACAAATGTTGAGGGTGTTTTTTTATGCTGAAAAAAAGAAAATAAAGAATACTAAAATATCTGTATTAAAAAATATTTATGATTTTAAATTAATCTATGTTATATCTTATAAAATGGCATAAAAATTGCTTATTAGAGCTTATTGGATTAAGTTGTTGAAAATCAATTATTTTAAAAGAGTAGTAAGATATGAAGTTATCGGTTGGACTTAAAGTTGCAAACTCCTTGTCACTGACACCGCAGTTACAACAAGCCATTCGTTTGCTTCAACTTTCAAGTTTAGAGTTAGAACAAGAAGTTCAAATTCAATTAGATAGTAATCCGTTATTAGAGAAAATCGAAGAACAAAGCAGTATTGAAAGCTTATCAACACTCGAAGACCAAGAGCGAGATCAGAAAGATTTAACAAAAGAACTAAATGCAGATCATTTGCCAAATGATTTGCCGGTAGATACGGATTGGGATGATGTGTATACCCACTTACCGACCAGTTTAGGGGCGGCAGAATATGAAGAGCGAGAGGATAATCGTCAAGGCCACTTAGGGCTAAAAGAACACATGCATACGCAAATTAATTTGTTGCATTTTTCGCAAGTTGAACAGTTAATTGCATATTGTATTGTCGATGCTTTGGATGACAATGGTTTTTTGGATTGTGAAGTATCGGAAATTACTACATCGGTGCAGCATCTATTGGCATCTATGGACTACGAAGATGAAGTGGAAGATGACGAAGTTCTAGTGGTGCTGAAACATATCCAGCGTTTAGATCCAATTGGGATTGGTTCACGGAATTTGGCTGAGTGTTTATCTATTCAACTTGAAAGTTTGGCTATAGATGTGCCATACCGTCAGGAAGCGCTACAGTTAATGCAGCATTATGAGCTTTTAATCTCGAATGATTTGCCGAAACTACTGAAGCAAACAGGTTTGAACACTACGCAGTTACAACATGCCGTGGCATTGTTGAAAACATTACAAGCACATCCTGGTACTGCATTTGAAGATCAGGATTCAGACTACCAAATTCCAGATGTGGTAGTTAGTAAAAAACAGGATCATTGGCATGTGCAACTCAATCCAGATGTTGTGCCTAAGCTTAGAATTAATTCCTTTTATGCCAATATGATTAAACGCGCAGATCAAAGTGAAGATAATCAATATTTGCGTAATCAAATGCTAGATGCGAAAAACTTTATAAAAAGTGTTGATGAACGTCATAAAACCTTATTAAAGGTAGCGACTTGTATTGTGCAACATCAACGTGAATTCTTTGAAATTGGCGCAGAAGGCATGAAGCCTTTAATTTTACGTGACGTAGCTGATGAAGTTGAATTACATGAATCGACCGTTTCACGGGTAACGACCAATAAATATATGCTCACTCCACGTGGATTGTTTGAATTGAAATATTTCTTTTCAAGTCATGTTGCGACCAGTTCTGGTGGAGAAGCATCTTCAACTGCGATTCGTGCAAAAATTAAAAAACTCGTCTCTGAGGAAAATCCGCGTAAGCCTTTGTCTGATAATACAATTGCAAATTTGCTGAAAGCTGAAGGTATTGATGTGGCGCGCAGAACGGTGGCGAAATATCGTGAGTCATTAAATATTGCATCATCTTCTGAACGAAAAGTCTTGATCTAATTTTTAAAATCGGTCTATTCTAAGGATTCATTATGACTAAATAATGAATCTTTTTTCTTTGAAGGAATAGTTAGACATGATTTAAAGTGACCTCTACAGTGATCTGTTATTTGGCAATCAATCATGTGAACTATGCCTTCCTAATCCTAATGAAGGTGAGGGATAGAATTATGCAAATAACAATTCGTGGACATCACTTAGCTATCACCCCTGCAATTGAAGAAAATATTCGACTTAAGTTTGCACAAATGACCAAACATCTGGATCAGGTCAATAGTATGCAGGTGAAATTAAGTAAAGATCATCAAATCGATAAACATTCTAAAAAAGGCAGTGCCAATCATATTGCTGAAGCGATTATTCGCTTGCCCGGCACCGAGCTGTTTGCGCAAGCTTGTGCGGATGATATGTATACTTCTATTAAGATGATGACTGAAAAATTAAAACGCCAATTAGAGAAGCATCGGAAGATGCAACTGGACTACCAGCCTTTAGCGATTTAGCCTTAAGGTGGTTTTAAAAGAGGTTTTTGATAAACCTCTTTTTTTATTGCGATAATGTATACGATTAATGAATAATTTTTTCTATTTATAGTAAAATAACAGGTTTTTACACCGTTGGTCCTATAAGAGGTCTTTGTGATGAATAGTGAACAGCTCACTGAAATTTTAAAAGCTGCTTTTCCAGAGGCTGAAGTTGCTGTAAGTGGGCAAGGCGGCAAGTTTGATCTTCGTATTGTAGATAATCAATTTGATGGCAAACGTCCTGTTGCTCGTCAACAAGCTGTGTATGCACCATTGAATAGCTATATTGCCAGCGGTGAAGTTCATGCGGTAACAATTCGTGCAATGACACAAGAAGAATGGCGTAAAGCAAGCTTATTTGGAGCTTAATAGTTTAATGGATAAATTTTTAATTCAGGGCGGTAAAAAGCTCGAAGGTGAAGTGCGTATTTCTGGTGCAAAAAATGCAGCGTTGCCACTTCTTGCTGCAATGATTCTTGCAGAAACGCCAATTACATTGAAAAACGTTCCAAATTTAAAAGATGTAAATACCTTGGTGAAGCTGATTGCGGGTCTAGGCATTACTATGTCCTATGAAGGCGACACAGTAATTGCAGATACTTCAACACTTGATAACCAGTTTGCACCGTATGAGTTGGTAAAAACCATGCGTGCCTCTATTTTGGTGCTTGGCCCATTGGTGGCGCGCTATGGTAGTGCAAAAGTATCTTTACCTGGTGGATGTGCCATCGGCTCACGCCCTGTTGATCAACATCTTAAAGCACTAGAAGCTTTGGGTGCTGAGATTGAAGTTGAAAGTGGCTATGTGCACGCTAAAGTCAACGGGCGCTTAAAAGGTGCTGAAGTGGTTTTTGATATGGTGACTGTGGGGGGGACTGAAAACATCCTCATGGCTGCAGTGCTAGCAGAAGGTGTGACTACCATTCGTAATGCTGCACGTGAACCAGAAATTACCGATTTAGCACAAATGCTGATTAAGATGGGCGCTAAAATTGAAGGCCTAGATACAGATACTTTAGTGGTCACTGGTGTTGAGCATTTGCATGGTTGTGAATATTCAGTAGTCGCTGACCGTATTGAAACAGGTTCATATTTAGCTGCTGCTGCAATTACGGGCGGTAAGGTGAAAACCACGCATACAGATCCTGCATTATTGGAATCTGTATTAGACAAGTTTGAAGAAATGGGTGCAGAAGTCACACGCGGTGACGACTGGATCGAGTTGGATATGACTGGTAAACGTCCTAAAGCAGTAAGTTTTAGAACGTTGCCACACCCTGAGTTCCCAACCGATATGCAGGCACAATTGATGGCTGTGAATGCGATAGGCCGTGGTTTTGCAACAATTTCTGAAACAATTTTCGAAAACCGTTTTATGCATGTCCCAGAGTTGTCACGTATGGGTGCCAATATTCAGGTTGAAGGCAACGATGCTGTCGTGACAGGGGTGGAAAAATTATCTGCTGCACCTGTGATGGCAACGGATTTACGTGCATCGTTCTCTTTGGTATTGGCAGCATTGGCGGCAGAAGGGGAAACATTGATTGACCGTATTTATCATATTGATCGCGGTTATGAAAATGTAGAGCAAAAGTTACAAGGTTTAGGCGCCCAAATTAAGCGAGTAAATTAATGAATGACATGAGAAACGATGATCCTAATTTTGACGTAATGGGCAATTTTGATCATGGTTTAACTTTGGCATTAAGTAAGGGGCGAATTCTAAAAGAAACTTTGCCTTTATTGGAAACTGCGGGAATTAATTTACTGGAAGACCCAGACAAGTCACGTAAATTAATTTTTCCGACTACACACAAGCAGGTACGTATTCTGATTTTACGTGCTTCAGATGTGCCAACTTATGTTGAAAATGGTGCGGCGGATATTGGTGTTGCAGGTAAAGATGTATTGATGGAGCATGGCGCTCAAAATGTATATGAGCCGCTGGATCTGAAAATTGCCAATTGTAAATTGATGACTGCGGGCAAAGTTGGTATGCAGCGTCCCAAAGGTCGTTTAAAAATTGCCACTAAATATGTGAATTTGACCCGTCAATACTATGCCAGCTTAGGCGAGCAGGTTGATGTCATTAAACTCTATGGCTCAATGGAATTAGCACCATTGGTCGGTTTGGGTGATTACATAGTCGATGTGGTTGATACAGGTAATACTTTACGTGCCAACGGTTTAGAGCCGCTAGAAGAAATCTGTAAAGTATCTTCACGTTTAATTGTCAATAAAGCCAGTTTTAAGCGCAAGCAAGATTTGCTCAATCCAATTTTGGCACAACTTGAAAAAGCAGTGGTAGAACGCGAGTTGGCAAAACAATCTGCTTAACTTTGCATCCATCATCCTGCTTTCTCAAAAAACCGTCATTTAATGGCGGTTTTTTCATGTTTGCCATTATTCTATTCTTGAATGATTTTGAACGTGAATTTCCATCAAAACATACTGCTTTCGCCATGTATAGATTCCCACAAAGCCCTAGAAACAAGGTAAACTAAACTTTTCTATCAAACCTTGTGGGTAAATTGATGCGACGTTTATCGACTCAAGATCAAAGCTTTAAACAAGCCTTTGCAGACTTGTTGGCTTTTGAAACTGTCAGTGATCCTGAACTTTTAAAAACTGTAGATCAAATTATTGCTGATGTGCGTCAGCATGGCGATGCTCAGGTTCTTAAACTCACTCAACAGTTCGATCGACATCCAGCGCATCAGTTTTCAGAACTTGAGTTAAGTCAGGAACAGCTCAAAGCTGCTTTTGATGGTCTGACTACAGAAGTCCGTGAAGCTTTGGAGTTGGCTGCGACACGTATTCGTGAATTTCACCAAGCGCAAAAACAAGACGGCTGGACTTATGTAGATGCCTTGGGCAATACGCTTGGACAAAAAGTGACTCCTTTGGATCGTGTAGGTATTTATGTCCCAGGTGGTTTAGCATCTTATCCATCTTCGGTGTTGATGAATGCAGTACCTGCACATGTGGCGGGTGTGCCTGAAATTATTATGGTTGTACCAGCACCGAATGGCGAACTGAATCCACTGGTTTTAGCTGCAGCTTATTTGGCAGGAGTTACCCGTGTCTTTACCATTGGTGGAGCACAAGCCGTTGCAGCTTTGGCCTATGGTACAGAAAGTATCCCATCTGTAGATAAAATTACAGGGCCAGGTAACCGTTTTGTGGCAGCTGCGAAACGTGCTGTTTTTGGTCAAGTCGGTATTGATATGATTGCAGGACCATCTGAAATTTTGGTTTATGCAGAAGGGGAAAATAACCCTGAATGGTTGGCGATGGATTTATTATCTCAAGCCGAGCACGATACCGTGGCGCAATCTATTTTTATTACGCCAGATGAAAAATTGCTGAATCAGGTCGAGCAAGCGATTGAACAGCACTTAGCGAACTTGCCTAAAGCAGAAATTGCCCGCACTTCTATTGCAAATCGTGGGGCATTGGTTTTAGTAAAAGATCGTCAGGAAGCGATTGAACTGATTAATCAAGTTGCGCCTGAACACTTGGAATTGTGTATGGATGAGCCACAAGTGATGGCTGAGGAAATCCGTCACGCAGGTGCAATCTTTATGGGGCGTTATACGCCTGAAGCGATTGGTGATTATTGTGCAGGGCCGAATCACGTTTTGCCAACCTCGGGTACAGCACGTTTTTCATCACCACTTGGCGTGTATGATTTCCAAAAACGCTCAAGCCTGATTATGTGCTCAGCAGATGGTGTGAAATCTTTGGCACGTACTGCAGATATTCTGGCGCAACAGGAAAACTTGGATGCGCATGCGAGATCAGCACGTTATCGTTATCAACCATAAATAAAGAGCCAACCTCTCCCTAACCCTCACTTGCGCTTCATTTTAAAGCAGTGCTTTAAAATTTGCTCAGGAGAGAGAACTTACATTGAAAGAATTAGTTGTCTGCTAAAGCAATATGTAAGTTATGGGAGATTCCTCTCCCTCTGGGAGAGGGGAAATAAGAGAATAAAGATGTCAAATATCACTACAGAACAAATGCGATTTTGGAGCCCTGACGTACGTGAGCTTGAGCCGTATGTACCAGGTGAGCAACCTAAAATCCAAAATTTATTAAAATTGAATACCAATGAAAATCCGTATCCGCCTTCACCTAAAGTGGTGGAAGCGGTACAGCAGGTTTTAGAAAACTCGGCAGATGCGCTGCGTTTATATCCTGACCCAGATGCAAGCGAGCTAAAGCAAGCTATTGCCAAACAGCAACATGTGGCTGTTGAAAATGTCTTTGTGGGCAATGGTTCCGATGAGGTTCTTGCACATATTTTTAAAGCATTTTTTGTTCAAGAGTTGCCGATACTTTATCCTGACATCACCTACAGTTTTTATCCTGTTTACAGTCAGTTCTTTGGGGTAAAAACCAAAGTACTACCGCTAAATGATGATTTTGAAATTGTAGTCGCCGATTATAAGCAAGCCAATGGCGGCATTATTATTACCAATCCGAATGCACCAACCAGTATTGCTTTAGGTTTATCTGCCATAGAAGAGGTGTTGCAGGCCAATCCAAATTCTGTAGTGGTTATTGATGAAGCCTATGTCGATTTTGGTGCAGAATCCGCAGTGAAATTAGTAGAAAAGTACGACAATTTAGTCGTCTGTCAAACGACTTCTAAATCACGTTCTTTGGCGGGTTTACGTGTTGGATTTGCCATTGCACAGCCACATTTAATTGCCGCATTGGAAGCCGTAAAAAATAGTTTTAACTCTTATCCAATGGATCGTTTTGCGATAGCCGCTGCCGTAGCATCCTTTGAAGATCAGGCTTATTTTGAGGCACAATGCCACAAAGTAATTGCTAGCCGTGAGACATTGGTTGCAGATTTAACAACACTGGGTTTTAAGATACTGCCATCAAGTGCCAACTTTATTTTCGCATCACATCCTGAACATGATGCAGGTGAATTGGCTACAGCATTACGTGAACGTGGCATTATTGTGCGTTATTTTAATAAGCCAAGAATCAACCAATATCTACGTATTACCATTGGTACAGACCAACAAAATCAGCGCTTGGTCGACACCTTAAAACAAGATATTTTGGCTTAATTACTTACATTATAAAAAGCGAGTGGATCAAATTATCCACTCGCTTTTTTGTTGATTCAGCTTTTTAATTGAGTTGTATTATTTGGCAGGTGTATACCATGTGTTGAGTAGGTTGAGCATAGCTGAAACTTTGTCAAAACACTCCTGATATTCTGCCTCATAATCTGAAGCAATGGTAATGCCACCGCCCGCCCATAATGAAACATCTTGCTGATATTTTTGAATAGAACGAATAAGGATATTCCAAGAACCTGTGCCATCGGCATCAAAATAACCCATCGATCCACAATATGCGCCACGAGGCGCGCCTTCCAGTTCATCTATAATTTGCATGGCCCGAATTTTAGGGGCACCTGTAATTGAGCCACCGGGCAAGGCCGACATCAACACATTAAAAGGATTAATCTCAGCTTTTAAGGTTGCAGTAATCTCACTGACCATGTGGTGCACTTGATTAAAAGATTCAATATCAAATAATTTAGGTGTTTTTACGCTACCAGTTTCGGCATAAACACTTAAATCATTACGTAATAAATCCACAATCATGACATTTTCAGCTTGATCTTTTTGGGACGTTTGTAATTGAAGTTTAGATTGCTGATCTAAAAGCGGATCATCATAGCGTGGTGTGGTACCTTTAATGGGCTTGGTGGTAATTTTCCGATCTGCTTCAAATTCAATAAATAGCTCTGGTGAGCAGCTTAGAATTTCAAAATCATGGATGCGTAAATAACCTGCATAAGGCGCATTGGTCAGTTGCCAGAATTCTGCGGCAGTTGTTAAAAGTTGGCCCTCAGCTTGGGCTGTAAACTCTTGTGTCAGATTGATTTGGTAGCAATCACCCGCCACGATATAGCCTTGTACACGCTTAAAAGCTTGTTGATAGTCGGTTAAATCCCAGCGTGCCTGACAAGGCGTCATGAGAAGGAAAGGTTTTGACGAGGCTGTTTGATGTATATGGTATGCGATAAAATCATAGATTTCTGCAGCAGATTCATCTGAGCTATAAAAAAACCAACCAGTCGCTTCTTGTTGTAAATAACTTTTAAATTGACCTAAAAATAATGTGGGTTGCTGACGTGCCTGAAAATTAATATGTTGTTGGGCGGCCGCATCATAACTGACAAAGCCCATCACACTACATAAAGCCGATGTATCTGTTGCTGATGAAGAAAGATGCGCAGTTAAATCTAGTGTATTGGCACTACGGATATATTGGTCTAATGCTGTTTTTTCATAGAATTCAAGCCGCTGATTTTGTTGAATACAATAAGCATCTGCCAAAAAAGCAATTCGTGACTGTCCATTATTTTGCAAATAAATACTATGTGAAAGCCCAGCAAGTGCTTGCAAAATGCTTTCCGCTAAAAAACTGGCATCACATAATAATTTTTTAAAATGAAGAGGATAGGACATAAAGCAGAATGGTTGAGAGATTAAAACTGCTATTTTACATCATTGTTGAGAATAAAAACTGAATAACCGTTTATCGGTAAGCCGAGTATTGCGACAAACAGCAGTTGAACAAAAAACAACTCAGATATACCTTTGTATGTGCAAACCGACTACTCAAGGAATGTGTGTTAGTGTTGTCCTCATCAAATAAAAAAACAATTACTAGCACTGAGTGGTAAAACCAAAAAAATAATACTCTCGGGAGAGTAACAAGATGAAAAAATTTACTAAACTTGCTTTGGTATCATCAATTGCGTTAACTACAAATGCTATGGCAATGCAGGCAATGGACGATACTGCATTAAGCGCAACTACTGGTCAAGATGGTTTAAGCATCGGGATTGGTATTTCTAAAGTAGAGATCGAAAAGCTTTTTATTCACGATAACGATGGTTTGGCTGCAAAAGGTGCTGCTGGTGACCTAGGTTTTGGTGGCACAGGAACAGCTGGTGCAATTGTTATTAAGGGTAATGGTCAAGGGGATACAGCCACTAAAGGTGTCGTGATCGGCGCAAACTATGACGATGCTGGTAAATATTTATTAGACTCTCGTAACTTAGCAGACTTGGTCATTGATACAGATGCGGGTACAGGTGCCAATGGTGCATTTATCAACGTTGCAGCACAAGTATCTGGTTTAGATATTCAAATTGGTGAAATTGGTGTAACTGCTTCGGGCGAGCAAGGTGTTGGTGATAATGCTGATTCAATTCGTCGTGGTGGTGTTGATACTAATTATAACGCAATCCTATCTGGTTTAACTCTAAAAACAGGTAAAATGGATGCCAATATTCAATTAGGTGCAGCGCCACAAGGGGCAATGATTAAACTTGATACCACAATGGTGGGCGGTTTAGAAATTAAAAACCTAGGTATTTTAGATAACTCAACGAAATCAGCTGACCGTGCTGCAGGTGAAATCTTTATTGAAAGCATTAAAGTTACTGATGCAACTAAAAAAGACTTAACGTTAAAACAAGATATTAGTATCATTGGTAAAGACGATGCTAGCAATGGCTATATTCAAATCATTAGCCATGGCGGTGCTAAAGATAACTATATTAAAGGTATTCATTTAGGTAGTTATGATCGTACCGCTGGTGCTGTACAAACAACTTCAATTGGTGACATGGAAATCCAAGGCTTGCAAACTTATTATGGCGCACCTGCAGCGATGGGTGGTGCAGGTTACCAGCAAGGTGCAAAAATCACCATTTCGGGTCACTAATTTAAACACTGAAAAAGCGCGTGAATTCACGCGCTTTTTTTTACAAATAAACTCATGAGTACGCAAAAAAATAAAGAAAGCACTGTTTTTTTTTCTATAAAACGAGTATCTTTCTAAATACAAGGAAGTAGAGTGAAAGCTCTAAAATAAAAATATCAGGCAGGTATTGCCGAGAACTAAAAAGTAAAAATATATGTTAGAGATCGCTTTGGGCTCGGCATTGATCTATTACGCTGCCACGCAAGCCTTTGATTTAAAAGAACAGCATCCAGAAGCTGTGCACTATACAGAAACTTTGGATTCTAGAAATAATTCATTTACCCGTATGCATAGAGAACCTGTGCAAATTAAACCTGCTTTAGAAGATCAATTCCGTGGCATTGTACGCCAAGCCTATGACTATAGCTGTGGTTCTGCAGCATTAACGACTTTGCTCAATGGTTATGTTGGCACACAACTGAACGAACAACAGACCATGAGTGGTTTACTTCGTTATGGAGAGTATGAGCGAATTATCGAGCGTCGTAGTTTTTCATTGTTAGATATGAAGCGCTTTGTTGCTGCTTTGGGGCTAGAGAGTGGGGGGTATCGTGGTGAATTTGAAGATTTAGTTAAGCAAGGGCAGCCTGCAATTGTGCCAATTTCTTATGCAGGTTTTAAACATTTTGTGGTGTATAAAGCCTATAAAAATGGGCGGGTTTATGTGGCTGACCCAGCTTTGGGCAATATTAGTTTTGATGAAGAACGTTTTAAGGACGTTTGGGAAAACAACACCCTGTTCTTAATTAATGTAGCACCTCAGCATCGACAAAATATGTTGGCATTACATGAAAAAGATTTGCGTCATGTTGAAGATACTACCGTGAATCGCTATGCCTTTGTCGATATTCAATATCCACAATTTGCCATGGAAAAAATTGCCGATAAAGCATCGACTATACGTTTAGAGCGTAATTTAAATAAAGATTCTGAGAATTATGGACAGTATGAGCATCGCTATTTAAGACTCTACTACAAAAACAAATAATGCATTGTTCACAACATACAAAAATAAAAAATGGAAGGGGTAAATCATGGATCGTAAATGGATGAATAAAACCTTATTGGCGCTTAGTATCCAAATGATAATTGGGGTAGCGTATGCTGCAGAAGAGCCACAGCTAGGGGAATATGAAACAACAGCTGAACAACAGGCTGAAGTATCAGAAGCAACAGCTGAAGTTTCCGCCACAACAGCTGAAACAAACAGTACCGAGGCGGTAGAGACTCCAACAAATGGGCAGCAGGCCGTATCTTCAGCATTGCAGCAACAAGAGGGTGATGCAACCAAAGAGGCAAACTTAGAAGAAGTCTTTACCTCAAATGAACGTCAATATTCATTGATGAAACAGGGTGAAATCTCATCTTACTACGACATTGATTATACCTATTATCGTGATACCCAACTTGATCTTGAAATGGCACAGGGTCAATTATATCAATTACGTGTTCAAGAGAATGCTACTCACGCTTTAACCAATACCTTTACTGCACAGTATGGCTTGCGTGACAATTTGACCTTGTCGGCATCTTTACCTTTAGTGGCAAAAACAGATTTATTAAAAGATACTACAGCTGCAGGTTTAGGGGATATTTCATTAGGCGCACGTTGGGAGCCGTTCCCACTTAAAGCAGGTCGTTTGCCTTTAATTTTATTTGCCAACCTTTCGACCAAGACTGGTGATAGCCCGTATGAAATTAACCCCATCAAAGATTTGGCTACAGGGAAAGGTTATTACTCGGTCGGTTTTGGGGCAAGTACCCGTAAATATATTGATCCTGTGGTCTTGTTTGCCTCAGCTTCTGCCAACTATGGTTTAAAAGAAAGTGGCTTAAACCAAATTCGTGGTGGGCGCATTATTGAAGAGTTTGAACCGGGTGTTAGCGGTGGTTTTGCATTTGGTTTTGCCTACTCGTTTAATTACGATGTGTCTATGACTATGTCATATCAGCAAAGCTTTAATACTGGTTCTGAATTTTTTTATGAAGGTGATGAAAGTTATTCACCAGCCGATCAAACCAGTTCAACTTTAGCAATTTCACTCGGGGTGCGTGTATCACCAGAAACCATCGTTAATGGTACGGTGGGTATTGGTTTGACTGAAGATGCACCAGACGTGTCACTTGGTTTGTCTTTCCCATTAGATATTCTCGGTTTTGGTAAAAAAATTCGCTAAGAGGCTAGTCGCATGAAAATGATACGACTTCGCCCGTTAGTGACCGCTATTTTACTATCGGGCTGTTCGGGCGCTGCATTTGCGCAGCTTGGGCAAAACTTATCTGTAGATATTCGCTCTTTAACCATGGGGAATGCAGTTACTGCCGATCCACCTGGTATTAGCGCTATTCACTTTAACCCTGCAGCACTGACTAAAATTGAAGGTCTACAAACTGATGTGCAAGGGGTATTGGCACATTTTGATGTGCAGCGCGAGCTTTCTGTACCTGCTGGTTATGATGTTTTTGGATACTCTGATGACCCTGTCGTGTGTAATGATGGGCCAGAGATCATGGCAGATTTCTGTACCGACTTTAAGGGGACAGTACAGGCAGATGTAGAGTATCCGACCCTTTATGTGCCTATTCTGAAAAAGTTTGTGGATTTGGGTAAGGGCATGCCGTTGGCAGCTCCAACCAATGGGATTGCCTATAACCCTCCAGGGTCAAAAGTGACTTTTGCCACGGCACTGTATGCGCCTTTAATTGCAGGCTTTGGCGCAGAAGATGGTAACCCAGGTAATTTTATGGGGCAGCAAGTTGCGCTAGAGCGTATTACTTATTTGTCACCATCCATCGCTTATCAAGTGAATGATGAGTTGTCGGTTGGGGCTTCCATTGGTATGTCTTATCAAGCCATTGCCATGAACACCGATTTACGTTTCCCGAATGAGTTGATCGGGATGTTGCGTATGGTGGATGAGGTCGTTTGTACCCCATTTAAAGAAAACTCAGACATTATTACTGATATTTTATTGCTCGGTATTTGTAATGCTGAAGAAGGGATGAACCCTTTTTCTCGCTTTGGACAAATGCAACTGGCAGTCGAACAGAGTCTGAGCCCAAGTTATAACTTGGGGATTCTATGGGAACCAACTGAAGATTTTAGCTTTGGTATGGTGTACCAAAGTGCCGCTAAAATGCGTTTAAAAGGCAAATATCATATTGATAACTCTAAAGCACCACGAGAGTTAATCAATGGTTTGATGTCATCTCCGACAGGGCAAATTCTAGCGGCGATTCTTGGCTTTCCAAGCTATATTCCAGCCAGTGAATCTGGTTTGGTATCTATGGATTTTGAATATCCTGCGCACTTTCAGGCGGGGATTAAATACAAAGTCATGCCTGATTTACAGGTGAATTTTGATGTCGGTTGGACAGATTATAAAGCTTGGGATAAATTTAAATTTGAGTTTGATCGTCAAATTTCTGCCCTTAAAATTGCAAAACTACTTTCAGAGCATGTTTCTGATAGCTCTTTGGCTTTGCCGCTTGAGTTTCAGTCGCCATGGAGTTGGGGAATTGGTGTTGAATATTCAGCAACCGATCGCTTAAAACTACGTGCGGGTTATGAACCACGTGGCAGTGCCATTCCTGATAATAAACGTAACACCATGGTACCTATCAACAATGCGCGTTTGTTTGGTTTGGGCGTAGGTTATCGTTTTGATGCAGATACAGATTTAGATTTATCGATTGGCTTTTTACAGAGTAAGGACAAAATACCTGCTAATACCAGTAGCTTAGCCAACAAAGAAGGCGTGAATAACTTATTATTAAACCCTTATGCGGGGCTAAACGTAAAAACAGATACCAAAATTACAATTCTTGGATTGAGTTATAGAACACGATGGTAAGTTCAGTACAGAAAATAAAACGGACTTTATTTTCAAAGTCGATTGTGTTGCTGCTCGCCAGCACAGGATCGGTGTGTTACGCCAATCAGTTTTACACCATTATTGGGCCAGATGGTCGTCCGATTGTGGTGCAGCGTAATGCCGCAGAAAAAAAGAAAACCATAGCCGAGCTGGAAACAGCACAAAAACAAAAGAAAGAGCAGCAAAAACTGGCTCAACCCGTTGTTCAAGCTGTGCCTACACAACAAGTGATACCAGCCACCTCACCACAACTTAAAAGTGCATCGGAAAATGCTGCTCAAAAGACTCTCAAAGAGCAAATACAAGAAACTGCACCAAGCTCTAAAGTTGTTGTTCAGCAAGCAAGAACGATGCAACAGCAGCAAAAAGTACTCGTAACTCAAGATGTTGAACAATCCAAGCCATCTTTAATTGCAGAGAAAACTGACATAACCTCAAGCACACAGAAGCTTGTAAAAGCATCTAGCGTAGATGTTGCGAAAACCAAGCCAAAAATATCGAGTGTAATCGGCTTGGAAGAAAATTCTGCATCACCTCTTTCTCAGTCTGCAATTGTGGTTGAGGCGAAAGCTGAAACAGATGCGACATCATCAGGTTTTATGGAGATGGCGGGTGAGAAATATGTCAAGAGTGAATATTTAGAAGACCAAGAATTTAATTTAGAAGGGAAAAAGCGTTTTTACAGCATGCCTGAAGGGGTAATTGATACGAAGCATGGTGGTGGTGCACGTATGCAGGTGGTTGAGCGTGAACGAGGTGTGAATCGTTCTGTTCTACAAAAAATTTTCCAAAAGAAACCAGTAATTGAGCCACAAGCAATTGTTTTAGCAGCAGACTATTATCGTGTGTCCCATGCAGAAGCAGTAGCTAGTTTGGGGCAAAGTTGTTTTACTGAAACTAAAAAAAACAAAGCCAAAGTTTTAAAAGCACAACAGGATTTAAACTTATGGCCGCGCGCGCCACTTACTGAAAAGTTTGATTATGAGTTGGTCAAAGTATCCGATTCAATTCAGAACATACAAATCAACTCTTATGCGACTAAACAAAATAACCCGACTTTTTATTGGCCATTTGTGGTATTTCTAGATCAGAAAGGTTGTGTGATTGAAGGTGCAGGCGGCTTTAGAAATCAGGATACTGCCAGCAATGGATTACGCCATGAGGTTATTGAAGGTATTATTCAGCTGCCTGCAAACAGTCATTATTTACTCTTAACCCCATTGGCTTCTGCGGTAGATATGGAACATCGAGCGCTCAGTAACCAAGGACAATTAAAACTCATTGCGATACGCTAACAAAAATAAGAGAATTCAGGATGAAAATTAGACAGATTTTACCTTTTGCGAGTACGGCATTGCTGGCAGCTTTAAGTGGTTGCGGTGGAGAAAGTGCCAACATTAATCCAGAACCAAACACTGTAGCCTACGTGAATGGAAGTTGTGCCTCGAATACTACAGACTGTGTCGAGTTTGCGTTGGATTATCCTGTGGATGGTTTGAATTTTACCTGTAGCAGTGATACCAGTAAAACCTACATCACCATGATTGAGCCGAAAAGTAATGCGGCAACAGGTAAATGTAGTGAAGGAGATAAAGTCCACTTCTTTATTCAGGAAAAGACCAATCAATATATTGATTTAGGGACAGTATCATTGTCTGATATTGGAATGGTCAGTACTGCAGGTGCGGGTTATCCACGTTTAAGTGTGTTAGATATGGCACGTGGATTAACAGGACGCCAAGCAACGAGTTTAAGTAGTAGTGACGAAACGATACAGGTCGCGACTGCAATTGTACGCTTGCTACAAGCACTTTCTGTTGAAGGTGGAGGAACCATTGCAGGTGATATTCAGCCTTTAACGATTACGACACTCAAAAAAGAACAATTGGCAAATATTGCTGAGTCCGTTGAGGTTGGTGACTATCGTTCAGGGGCTTATGCCAGTATTTTACGCCCGTGGGTAGATGTGTCACAGGTATCTCAAGATGATGCTTATCAAGCATTAAACACCTTGGTTTACATGAATAACTCGGCATCTTATCAAGCTAACTATCCAATTTTAGCCAAAGAAGATTCACAATTGCCACAAGGTTTATATGGCTGTAATTTGGCAGACTGTAAATCTACGGTCGCAGATTTGAAACACCTCATTGGGCAGTATCAACTGATCACAGACCGTTCAGGATATACCTTTGGATATGGTATGCAGTGGAAAGGTGCAGTGTCTGCAAACACCATTAACCCAATTTTAACTGTGAGCGGTGAATTGATTCGGAAAGTTCGTCCTGATCGTATGGTGGCAGCACCACAAACTACATGGGTCAACCCATTGAATAAACGTATTCAGGGGCCATTTCATTTTAGTGTGAATGACAATGCGGCTGATGATTTTAAAATTACCCAAGGTAAGGTGTTCAATGATTATTTAATTGCGGGTACGGAAGGTTTTTATAAATTATTGACCAAATCTACAACAGCAAATCCTGCAGATTATGGTCAATGGCAGCAAACTATTGGGACGGATCAGTTTAATGGTTCATTTGATGCCTATAAATTTTTTCCAGTGAACTTTTTAGATAATCGTGTTTTTAAAACCGTGAAAAATGTGAATGTTGGAAAGTCTTATATTTTCCCTTTATATGCGACCTTAACTTTCAATTTTGCGAATAGCACGGCTACGCCAGTCAAACTGGGAATTGTGCTGGATGAACATGGCAATATTCGGACAGATATTGGAGCAAATGCAACGGAAACAGACATGTCGGGTGAGTGTGCAACTCTGAGTCAATCTGAAGCAAATTTGGTAGATACAAATGGTATCACTCAACATCGTATTGGAGTTTTAGGTACAGCTGATGTAGATAATAAGGCCGTAACGTTGCGTATGATATTGGCCAATTCACGTTTTCAGCAATTGGATGGAGCTGTGATTGGTTTAAATACCAAAATTGAACAGGTGGAAGGGACTAGCAATCAAAGTATCGTAGTGGGTGGGGCTCGTGCCAATATTGGCAATTTGGTGGCTGGAAATTCGACTCATATCACCTTGTCAGACTTTAGTGGTTCTACGGTGCATTGGAGTAATATTTATAATGCACAGTTAGCGACTTACGTGAATCAGAGCACAAATCAAGCTTCTGAAGCTGATCAGGCCTTAAGTAAAATTCAAGGTGGTACCGTAAGTATGGCGGTGGCAAGTTGCGATCAGGAGGCAAATAAAGTCCGTACCTAATCGCTTCATCATGTTGAAAACAATAAGCCCATCTTGACGATGGGCTTATTTTTTAACTGTTTGTTACTCGCTGTGGAATTAAAGCTTTCATACTTAACCCGTATGATCGGTACGAGAACCTAATGTTTCTAAATGTGTGGTGAAATGATTGTTCTTTCGATCTGCAAAGTAGTGTTGCAAAGTTCTTTCTACACTCGGGAAAGCCAGTTCTGACCACGGAATTTCATCTTCGCTAAATAGGCGTGATTCAATGGTTTCCTCACCTGCACCAAATTGACCATTCAACAATTGCGCCTTGAACAGCACATAAATTTGTCCAATACGCGGAATGTTGTACATACAATACAGTTGTTCAATCTCAATTTCTGCTTCGGCTTCTTCACGGGTTTCACGTGCTGAACCTTGTTCCATGGTTTCAAACATTTCCATGTAGCCCGCAGGTAAAGTCCATAGACCATAACGTGGCTCAATGGCACGGCGGCACAACAAAACTTTATTTTCCCAAGTGACCAAGGCACCGCAAATGACTTTAGGATTGACGTAATGAATCGTGCCACAGGTACGACATACCTGACGTAGTTGTTGATCGCCAAGCGGTATTTTAGTTATTGTTTTTTGCCCACAATTGCCACAAAAGTTCATATTGATCGTCATTGCCGAAGGGAGTTCTCAGAATAACTGAAAATTTCGACTTTGGCATCCTCTCTATCTATTGCTCGTGCATTTCAGCTATGATGAAATAATAAAACAAGGAGAACAATAAAGTATGTTTGATCATTCGCTCACGCATCTATTACAGCAACGTTTGCGCTTTTCCAAAACACTAAGAGAAGCGCATGCTGCGGTATTGATTGCAATTACAGATGAGCATGATCCTAAAGTACTGTTAACACGCCGTTCTACTTTATTAAATAACCATGCAGGTGAAGTGTCTTTTCCTGGGGGGAAACGCGACCCGCAAGATACCAGTAATATTGTGGTGGCATTGCGCGAGGCACAGGAAGAAACTGCGTTAAATCCCTTTGATGTGCAATTGATCGGCGACTTGCCTATGCAAAAAGCCCGTAATGGGATGTTGGTTAAACCTGTGGTGGGGCTCATCTCTCCAGAAGTTGAATTAATTCCACAACCTTCAGAAATTGATCGAATCTTTTTTGCATCGTTGCAGCATTTGATGGAAGCACCACCCATGCCTTATGAGGTGAATTTTGCTCAACAAAAATTATACTTTCCGAGTATGCAAGTTGAAGATGAAGTGGTTTGGGGTTTAACTGCGCGCATGTTGGTGTCCTTGTTTGAATACGGTCTGGATTATCGTAAAGAATGGCCGTTCTTACTGAACTCACCCAAATTTAAAAAATAAGCTGACTTTATAACAAATACCGACATTTACACTCAAAGGAAGGAATCATGCTGTATAAATTTCAAGGTTATGCACCTAAAGCCTTACAACAACCATGGGATGGCTGGGTGGCCGATAATGCCACAGTGATTGGTCAGGTAGAGCTTGGACAGAAAGTTAGTGTCTGGTTTGGCGCGGTGATTCGAGCCGACAACAGCAAAATCAAAATCGGGCATTTTAGTAATGTGCAGGAAAATGCGGTTTTGCATACCGATGCAGGCATTGAAATGAATATTGGTGATTATGTCACCATTGGGCATCAGGCCATGCTACATGGTTGTACCGTGGGTGATAATAGCCTGATAGGCATTAATGCTGTGGTGTTGAATCATGCTGTGATTGGGAAAAATTGTATTATTGGTGCCAATGCTTTAATTCCTGAAGGCAAAGTCATTCCAGATAATTCTGTGGTGATGGGCTCACCAGGTAAAGTCGTGAAAACTTTAGATGAGTCGGCTGCAGCGCGTTTAAAAATGAGTGCTTTGCATTATGCAGAGCACTTTCCGCATTTTGTGAACTTGGAGCCTGCTACGCTTTAGGGCGTCTATTCTGTTGCCATAGGTGCGTATTCAATATAACGCTGCAAACCTTTTAGCAATAAATCTTGCTCGACTTGTGGTTGATATTGCTGCAAAAACTTGGCAAAGAGCGGGGCATCGCCACCTGTTAAAATTAGTTTGCGTGGCGATTGTCGAATTACATGTTCAATGGTGCTAAGTAAACCCAATAAAATACCATGATGAACCGCGTCGATGGTGCTGCGACCAGGGGTGAGTTCATCGAAGGCCGCATCTGGAATTTTAATGCCTTTGGTATTTTGAATGAGCGCATCACGTTGTAAATACAGATTCGGTAAAATGTAGCCGCCTATATGAGTTAATCCATCAGCTAAATCAATAGTCAAAGCTGTACCACAACTGATGACACAGTAGTTTTCTTGTGGATCATTGGCGACAGCAAGTACTTGCAGCCAGCGGTCAATCCCAAGTTGCTTGATGTCATATTCACAGTGCAAGCCTGCATAATCTGCATGTACTTTGGCATAAATCACAGGTACATTCAGAGTCTTTAAAATCAAATGAATGCGTTGGTTGTTCTTCTGATCTTGTACTGATGACACGCCGACTTTATGTACATTTAGGCTTTTAAAATGTTGAATTAAACCAAGTAATAAATCGGCAGGGGATTGCAAATGCAATTCTGCTTCATGCTCGATCACACGTTCATTCTCAGTTACCCAGTACTTCAGGCGGGTGTTACCAATATCTAGCCATAAATTTTTCATGATGTTGACTCGGTGGCTGAATTGAGCGGACGTAACCGACCTTGATAAAAAACTTCGATACCTTGTGTGGTTTCAATTTGCACCGCACCATCATCCTGAATACCTAAAAAAACACCCTCACATGTGCCTTTGAAGTGTTCAAATTCCACCTTTTGTTGTTTGAATGCTGCATAGTGATTAAAGCGGGATGCTAAATTGTAGCAATCATGATTAAACCAGTCGCAGGCTTGCTGGATAGCAAGATAAAGTTCTGCAACTAAACTGACACGGTTTATTGAGGTTAAACCAAGCTCGGTCAGAGATGTGGTTTTTTGATCAATGACGGGTGAGCTGACAGGTGAAAGATTGAGTCCGACACCGACGATTACTTGCTGAGCCGAAATTGGCTCAATTAAGATGCCGCCCCATTTGCCTTGTGGGCTGTATAAGTCATTCGGCCATTTTACTTGTAGATCAAGCGCCTCTAGACTCGGCATTTGCAAGATATTTAACGCAACTTCTAAAGCTAAACACCCATTTACAGGTGTTCGTAAATTTAGCAATGTGCTTAAATAGATGTTCCCTTCGGGTGATACCCATTGCCGTTGACGTTGTCCTCGACCATGCGTTTGTCTGGTACTACAGACCAAGACACTCTGCACACCTTTTTGTGCAATTTCCCGTACATCATCATTGGTAGACGTGGTAATCGGCTTCAGGATGAGTACTTCTGGAAGCTGACCTGCTTCTGTGAGTTGTTGTTGCAGTTGTCGGGTTTCTACATCCATACGAATTTACAAATAGTGGAATATATTTATGGAGTTAATCATATATTTATTGATTGGTGCAATTGCCGGATTTACAGCAGGGCTGTTTGGTGTCGGTGGTGGCTTAATTATTGTGCCAATTTTATATATTGTGTTCACTCAACTCAATTATGATCCTTCGGTGTTAATGCACATGGCCGTGGGAACCTCGTTGGCGACCATTATTGTGACTTCAATTAGTTCAGTCAGTGCGCATCATAAAAAAGGTGCGGTGATGTGGTCTGTGTTCCGTAATCTTGCACCGGGTTTGGTGGTTGGTGCATTTGTGGGAGCCGGCATTGCCGATTTTCTTTCTGGTCAAGGCTTACAGTTACTCATTGGTGCTTTTGCGTTGTGGGTCGCTTTTAAAATGTTTAGAGGGGCAAATGTTGCAGTAGCTCCATCTCATCATTTGCCATCTACACCAATGCAAGTCATGGCAGGCGGTGGAATTGGCATCGCCTCTGCGATTTTTGGTATTGGCGGCGGCAGTTTAACTGTGCCGTATTTAAGCCGTTATGGTGTCGTGATGCAAAAAGCTGTAGCAACTTCAGCAGCTTGTGGTTTGCCAATTGCAATTGCAGGCGCATTGGGTTTTATCTGGTTTGGTAAGCAAGCAGAAGTCGCTGTACCGAATACCATTGGTTATATTCATATTTATGCCTTTATTGGTATTAGTGTGATGAGCTTTATTACGGCAAAAGTAGGCGCTAAAGTCGCACATCGCTTATCGCCAGCAATGCTAAAAAAATGTTTCGCCTGTTTGTTGACCACAGTCGGATGTTACTTTGTCTATCAGGGGCTGCGTGCATTTTTCTAATTTCTGCGGGCAGTATTCTTTATTTTTTATCTATTTTCTTTATTTTAAGCCGTGTAAAATTGGCTATAGCGCCATGAAATTGTCAGACAATGTCATGGTTATGTGATCTGTTTCGCAGTAAAAAAGTCAGATGCTTCGTTTGGGACTGTGGTGTTACAGTAAGTTTGCTGCTCAATACTTATGCTGTAGCTGTAAATCATACAGTCCTGAACTTCATCGCTGCATCTTATAAAAACAAGATAGGAACAGTATGCAACAACAAGAATCAGAGAGTTTGTCGGAACAAATAGCCCAACATATTGCCGAGCAAATTATTAGTGGCGATTTGGTTGAGGGTGAGCGTATTCAGGAACTGCGCATTGCCAAAGAGCTAGATGTCAGCCGTGGATCAGTGCGTGAAGCGTTGTTATTATTGGAACGTACCCATCTAATTGAAATTTTTCCGCGCCGTGGGGCAATGGTGACAGAAATGTCGGCACAGCAAGTGCGGGCGTTATTTGATAGCAGCAGTTTGCTGTTGGGCTATATTGTGCAACGCATTGCCGATACGTGGCGCATAGATGAAGCTGAAATCTTACAGCAGCTTTTGCTGCAGTTGGCAGAGCAATGTCGTTTGGGCAATACCGAAAAATTTTATGATTTAATATTTCAATATTTGGCACAGCAGCCCGACATGGTTGGCAATATCTATTTGATGAAGTTTTATCAGGAATTGTTGCCTTCACTAAGACGTAGCTATTTTTTAACCTTAAATACCTCGCGTCGGGAGTTACAAGAATCTTTGGAATTATTTAAACTGGTGAGTGATGCAATTTTAAGCAGAAAATCACAACAAGCCACTTTATTTATGGAAGATTTTTGCCGACACTTGCGCAACTTGGTGTTGGAATCTCTGACCCGTATGAAACAGATCGAGCTTGCCTGGGCAAGACGTTCACGCCGTTAATTGGGACATTATGCGTTTAAGCAGCTTAAAACTTTCTGGCTTTAAATCTTTTGCCGACAATACGACCTTACATTTTAAAGCCAACCGTACCGCTGTGGTGGGGCCAAATGGCTGTGGTAAATCCAATGTGATTGATGCCATTCGTTGGGTGATGGGCGAGTCCAGCGCACGTCAGCTGCGTGGTGGCAGTATGCAGGATGTCATTTTTACGGGAACCGCCAAGCGTAAACCGGTGGGCGTGGCCAGTGTTGAACTGCGTTTTGACAATACCTACGGCAAATTAGGCGGTGCCTATAATGCCTATAATGAACTGTCAGTCCGTCGACAGGTCAACCGTGATGGCAAGTCGGAATATTTTTTAAATGGTACCAAATGTCGCCGTCGTGACATTACCGATATTTTCTTAGGCACAGGTCTAGGCCCACGTTCATATGCAATTATTGAACAGGGCATGATCAACCGTTTGGTTGATGCCAAACCTGAAGAAATGCGGGTGTTTATTGAAGAAGCAGCTGGCGTGTCACGTTATCAGGCGCGTCGTCGTGAAACCATGTTGCATTTGGATCACACCACACAAAACCTTGCGCGTTTGGAAGATATTGCTGCCGAACTCAAATCACAGCTGAAGACCTTAAAACGTCAGTCCGAAACAGCCATTCAGTATAAAGCACTTGAGAGTGAAATTCGTACCATTAAAGTGGAAGTACTGTCTTTTCAATGCGAACACAGTGCACGCTTACAGCAAGAATATACCTTGAGTATGAATGAACTTGGGGAAAGCTTTAAACTGGTACGTTCGGAGCTGACTACTTTAGAACATGATTTAACTGCAACCAGTGAATTATTTCAGCGTTTAATTCAGCAATCGACACCGTTGCAGCAAGAATGGCAGCAGGCAGAAAAAAAACTGGCTGAACTCAAAATGACACTGGAACAAAAACAAAGTCTGTTTCAGCAAAATACTGCAACCTTATCGCAGTTAGAACAACAAAAAGCACAAACCAAAGAGCGTTTGCAGTTAATTGAATTGCAGCTAGAGACTTTGTCCGATCAACAAGATGAACAGCAGCGTAATGTGCAGCAGCAAGATCAGTTAGCGCAGCAACATCAACAGCAGTTGCAGGATTTAAAAGCCCAGCAAAGTGGTCAAACCGAGCAGTATGCACAAATCAAGGCACAAGTAGAGCAACAACAACAAAAACATGTGCAAATGCAGGCACAAAGTGAGCAGCTTGCCAAAAATATCAGCCGCATTGAACAGCAAAAACAAACCTTGACTCAGCAATTTGCTCAGATTCAGCAGCAGGATGGGCAAGACAACCTGCAGCAATTACACGATGAAAAGCAGCGTTTGCAGATGGAATTGGGCGTTTCAGAACAGCTTATTCAGGAAACTACGCTGCAACTGAGTACATTGCAGGCACAGTATCAATCGCATCAAACACAGTGTGCAGCGCTGAAATCCGAAATTCAGATTTTGCAGTCTGAGCAGAAAAATCTAAATCAATTGCTCATTAAGCAAAGTCCCAAAGTGGCAAACGATGTAGTGCAGTTGATGCAAGTATTACAACTTGCAGATACAGCCAAAGCACATGCCAGTTTGATTGAAAAGTTTTTATCTAAATGGCTATCTGCACAGTTGGTCGATTTAAATAGCGCCTTTCAAGACAGCTGCGCACGTCAGTTAAAAGTAAATGCTGTTACAGATCACCAAACATCGGCCATGCAATTGTCTGGCTGTGAATGTTTAAGTGACTGGATTACTGCACCACAAAGTTCTTTATGGCAGCAGGTTGCGATTGCAGAAAATTTATCACAGGCTTTGGCTTTGCAAACGCAATTGCAAGTAGGGCAATCTATTTTAAGTTTAGATGGTTATCATGTTGGCCCTGACTGGGTGATTGGGGTGTTTTATGATGAAGCCGCACAGGCTGGGCAAGGGGCGCTCAGCCATCGGATTCGTTTGGATGAAATTGAGCAGGCTTTGGTGCTGCAACTGCCACAATGTGAGCAAGCAGAACAGCATTTACCCGAATTGCAGCAACAACAGCAACACATACAACAGCAATTACAGCAGCAACAGCAGGCATTGAAACAGCAGCAACAGGCTGTACAGGCCGTGGATGTGCAAATTGCGAAAGCCGAAAGTGCAGCGCAGGCCTTTGCTGTACAGCAACAGCAGTTGCAAAATCAATTGGCACAGTTAGATGAGCAGCTCGAAGAAGATGCTATGCAAAAAGACGATCTGGAAATTGATTTGCATGCTTTGGCATTTAAACTTGAGCAGGCCTTGCCGCAGTATAAAACCTTGCAATTTCAGGTCGAGCAGCTAAACGAGCAATTTGATACAGCACAACAATCATTTCAGCAGCAGCAACAAGAGCTAGAGTTGCTGCGTCGTCAAGCGGTGCAAACCCAGCAGCAGACTGAATTATTGGAAAAAGATGCCACCTTCTTAAAAGCACAATATCAACAGATTGTGGCGCAAATGGAACAAGCCAAAAAGTTTGTTGATCCAGTCCAACTGGAATTACCTGCGCTGGAAACGCAGTTTAGCGAGCAGCAGCAACAGACTGAAAAACTGCAAAAAACTTGGCAGGAATGGCAAGTAGAATTGAACAGTGTGCAGTCCAAACAGCAGCAATTGACCGAACAGCGCCAGCAACAGCAGCAGCAAGATGAGCAGCTACGTGCACAGCTTGAAGAAAAGCGTTTGGCGTGGCAGTCGGCCAAGTCGGACTATCAGCATTATTCTGAACTGTTAAAAGATTTAAACAGTGAAATCATTACTGGTTTACAAATTGATGTGACTGCACATCAGCAGAAGCTGGCCAAAGCGCAGCAGCAGTTTGATAAATTGGGTGCAGTCAATTTGGCAGCTTCGGAAGAATATGAAGAAGTATCTGCCCGTTTTGAAGAATTAAGCCATCAAATTGAAGATTTGGAAAATACTGTGTCGCAGTTGCAGGCGGCCATGAAAAGTATTGATCAAGAAACCCGTAAATTGTTTATGAGTACTTTTGATCAGATCAATGCCGAATTGCAGGAGCTGTTTCCAAAAGTCTTTAATGGCGGTGAAGCGAGTTTGAGTTTGGAAGATGATTGGCAGTCTGGAGTAAAATTAATGGCACGTCCGCCAGGCAAGCGCAACAGTTCCTTAGCTTTACTTTCTGGTGGTGAAAAAGCACTGACTGCGTTGGCATTGGTTTTTGCAATTTTCCGTTTAAATCCAGCGCCATTTTGTGTGCTCGATGAAGTTGATGCACCGCTAGATGATGCCAACGTGGGACGTTTTTGTAATTTAGTAAAAGAACTTTCTGAACAAGTCCAATTCATTTACATTACACATAATAAACTTGCTATGACGATGGCAACCGACCTCTTAGGTGTTACCATGCCTGAACCGGGAACCTCAAAATTAGTAACCGTAAATTTAGAAGAAGCCGCAGAATACGGCCTAGTCGCGGAGGCATAATATGGAAATCACCACAATCGTTGGAATTGTCATCGCTATTATTATCATGGCGTTTGGTTTAAAAATGATTCTGAAAAAACCAGCAGATTCAGCGCCGTCATTGGACTCTGAATTGCAGTTTAATGCAGATAGTCAAAAACCAATTATTCCACGGCATGTACGTGATCAATTGCAGAGCGACGCCACTCCAGTTCGGGTAGAACCGACTTTGACTGCAGATGCCGTTCATGAACCCCCAGTTTCTGCCAAGACTGAACCACAGGCATTTTCTGATGATACTGCAGATAAAAGTACTGAAGCGACTCAATCTACGGCAAATCTACAGACCGATGTGTCAGCTCAAGATGCCTCTGAAACGACTGCTCAGGTAACGACTGAAACAGCGCCAGTAACTGCCGATGTCGCTGAGCCAAGCACTGCAACAGTATCGACCACATCTAACACGACCGAATATTCATTGTCAGATGAAATTCAACAGGTAATCGCAGAAACTGAGCCAAACACCAGTGAACAGGCCAAAACATCAAATGAATACAGCCTGAATCAACACATTGAAACTGCGGAAATTTCAGAATTTAACGAAGAAAGTAGCATTTTAGATTCGCACTTGCATGAACAAAAAATCATGGATGAAGAAAGTGCTTTGGCCACAGCGGAATCTTTTATTGCGCTGAATGTATTCCCAGAGCGTCGCATACTTTCGGGTGATAAGGCCTTAAAAGTATTGATGAAATACGGTTTGCGTTTTGGTGAAATGTCATGTTTCCATCGTTATAACGAAGATGGCACTAAGCTATTATTCTCTGTGCTACAAATTAATGATGAAGGCGCAGATGGCTTTGATTTAGAAACGCTATCGACTGAACAGGTTAAAGGTTTGGCATTTTTCCTCGCTTTACCGCATAGCGATGTGCAAAATGCTTTTGACACCATGGTTAGTATTTCGGGACTGATTGCCCGTGAAATTGATGGTACGGTCTATGACCAAAACCATTTGGAATTTACCCCACAATTACGTGAGCACTGGCGTCATCAAGCGATTGATTATCGTGCGGGTCAGGCAAGTCATAGCTAACATGCTGCATTTTTGCGCAGTGTAAGCTTAATTGCGTAGAGTATTATTGATCAAAGTGATCTGAGATAAATTGCAACTTGTGGTAGGCATTTTTATAATGCTGTCAGCAAAATGGTAGCCTCGGCTACATAGAAACAGAAGGGCGGAACAAGACCGCCCTTTTTTATGGTGGAAAATATGTCTGTAGATTTAACTGTCGTGACGCAAATGCGTCAATTGATTCAACTGCTTGCCAAGCACAATCATGCCTATTATGTGATGGATCAACCGACAATTGCAGACAGTGAATATGATCAGCTTTTCCATCAGCTCAAAGCGCTAGAACAGCAATATCCAGATTTGGTGCAGCCTGATACCCCAACCAATAAAGTTGGTGGTACGCCTTTGGCAAAATTTACCAGTGTGACCCACACTGTACCGATGCTGTCTTTAGGCAATGTTTTTAATCAGGAAGAATTATTTGCCTTTGCACGACGTGTTGAAGAGCGCTTGCCTAACCAAACTATTGAATACGATGTTGAACTCAAATTTGATGGTTTGGCCATTTCGCTTTGGTATGAGCATGGGGTATTGGTGCGTGGTGTGACCCGTGGTGATGGCGAAACAGGAGAAGATATTACCCACAACGTCAAAACTATCCGTAATTTGCCTAAAGTCTTGAGTGCGGATACAACTACCATTCCTGAATTTTTGGAAGTGCGTGGCGAAGTGCTGATGCCAAAACTTGGCTTTGAAAAATTTAACGCTGCCAATACAGCCAAAGGTGAAAAAACTTTTGCCAATCCACGCAATGCAGCAGCGGGCAGTTTACGTCAGTTAGACCCAAATATTGCCGCATCGCGACCTTTGGCATTCTATGCTTATGGCATTGCGCAATGTGTGCCGCATCATGGGCAAAGTACCATGTCAGACAGTTTAACGTGGTTGGAACAGTTTGGTTTTGAAATTGGCGAACGTCATTTTGTTTGCAAGAGCATTCAGGAAGTTCAAGCCGCTTATGAACAAATTAACCTTGAACGCCCGAATTTAAGCGTTGAAATTGATGGCATGGTAGTCAAGGTCAATGAGCTGAAACAGCAACAGCAATTGGGTTTTTTAAGTCGTGAACCACGTTGGGCAACTGCTTATAAATTCCCTGCCGTGGCGGCTTTAACTACTATTGAAAATATTGACTGGCAAGTAGGTCGTACTGGTACGCTAACTCCCGTAGCGCGTTTAAATCCAGTCGCAGTGGGTGGTGTGACAGTATCTAATGTGACCTTGCATAATATTGGTGAAATCCATCGTTTAGATGTGCGTTTAGGCGATACTGTTAGCGTTTACCGTAGTGGTGATGTGATTCCGAAAGTGGAAAAAGTCTGGCCAGAATTCCGCCCTACAGATGCACAGGAAGTCCATTTGCCAGAGCAATGCCCAGTGTGTGATTCACCTGTGGTGATGCCTGAGGGTGAGGCACTGGCACGTTGCTCGGGTGGTTTGTATTGTGCCGCACAACGTATTGAGGCGATTCGTCATTTTGTCTCACGTAAAGCCATGGATATTGAAGGTTTGGGCGATCGTTGGGTCGAGTCCTTGCTGCACCTGAACTTACTGCAAAATGTGGCGGATATTTATCATTTGCATGAACACCGTGATGCCTTGCTCAGCATTGAAAAAATGGGTGAAAAGTCAGTTCAGAACCTGATTGACTCGATTGAAAATAGTAAAAAAACCACATTGGCAGCGTTTATATATGCTTTGGGGATTCGGGGTGTGGGTGAAACCACAGCACGCATGCTTGCCAATACTTTCCAGACTTTAGAGGCTTTACGTAAAGCTGACCTAGAAGCATTAAAGAAAACTCCAGATGTGGGAGACATTACCGCAGAATGGATTTTAGACTTTTTCCAAGCACCGCATAATTTAGAAGTATTGGATCGATTATTGGCAGCAGGCATTCATTGGGATGCTCCGATAGCACCAACACGCCAGCCGTTAAATGGTGAGAGCTGGGTGATTACGGGTACTTTAAGCCAAATGGGACGCGATGAAGCAACCCAATTATTGCAAGCGTTGGGTGCACGGGTCAGCGGCAGTGTGTCGGGCAAAACCAAATGTGTTGTGGCTGGTGAGAAAGCTGGCTCAAAGCTAGAAAAAGCCGAGAAGTTGGGTGTGCAAGTGATGAATGAAGCTGAGTTTATTCAGCTCATGCAAGAATATGGTGTGCTTGAATAAGCATGATTCATGCGCATTTTATCTGCTTAAAAACAAAGGCACTTCCATGATGAAGTGCCTTTGTTTTATTAGAAAAGTTGATGATTTAGCGTTTTTTGACAATCCCGTCATCAATCAATTGCTGAAAGTGCTCTATCAAACTGGTTTCAATATTGCGGTAGTGCATGCCCAATTCACGCTGACTTTTTTCCGCATTAAAATAAATTGGGTAGCCCATATTCAGTTCCACAAATTTACGGGAAAAACCAAGTAAAGGACCAAAGGCTTTAAAGGCAAATTTAGGTAACTGATTACGTGGGAACGGATATTTACGTCCAAAATGCTGTGCCAAAATTTTGCCCATTTCCAGTAAGCTGAATGTACCACCACTAATAATATAGCGACCTTGCGCTGCAGGGTTGAAAGCGGCTTGAATGTGGGCATCGGCAACATCACGTACATCTACAATACCATTCCACATGGCTGGCACACCTGCTAGCGTTAAGCCATTGGCAAATTGCAAGAGAACCTCCACGCTGCCCGATTGCGTGTTTTTGGTTAAGGATGGCCCGAGCACCAAAGCAGGGTTAATACAGGCCAAATCCCAGCGTTGCTGTGCTTGTACCATTTCCCAAGCTTTACGTTCTGCTGCTACTTTTGAATAAGGATAAGGCTGATGTTCAGGACTACTGGTCGTATTCCAATGGCTTTCATCAAAACGGTTGTGTGCAGTCTTTAAAATATCAATCGCATCACCATAGGTTGCGGCAATACTAGAGGTGACCACCACACGCTTTACCGATGCAGTACGGTTAACACTGTTTAAAACATTTTCGGTGCCAATCACCGCAGGTTCAATAATGTCTTTTACTGCGTCTTTATAATTGGTGACCACAAAGGGTGAAGCCATGTGCAGCACAATTTCACAGCCCTGCATGGCGGCATCAAACGCACCATCTTCAAGTAAGTTGGCCTGAAATAATTGCAAGCTGCCAGTGCTGTTGGCTGCAATATCGGTCAGGTGCTGAAAACTGTGGGTTTTGTTGAGGTCACGGACTGTGGCATGCACTTGATGACCTTGCTCCAATAAGTTTTTAATCACCCAACTGGCAATATAGCCTGTTGCGCCTGTGACTAAAATGGGTGCAGAGGGATTTAGATTTGTCATTATTTTACGTAAGTGATGGAACTTGTGGCTATGATAATGCAGCTGGGTTTTAAAATCCGCTTTTCGGGTATTTTTCACAATACCCGAACGTCAAAATGAGTTTTCATTCTGTATTTACAAAATGATGCAAAATCATTGTGTTGTCATTTTTATTGCACCGTTTTTCCAAGCGTTTGTTTTATATATGGGAATTTTTAAACTAAATTGAAAATGCGTATGTTTCTCATTTTAATTTTATAAAAATCATAGGTTTACAATAATTAACTTTTGCAATTTAAACCGAATATGTCCATAATGACTAGATCAAGAAAGGGAGTGAAGAAAATGCGTGGCAATCCAGAAGTCGTAGACTATCTAAATATGTTGATCGGTGGCGAACTGGCTGCTCGCGATCAATACCTGATTCATTCGCGTATGTATGAAGATTGGGGCTTAAGCAAAATTTTTGAGCGCATTGACCATGAAATGCAGGAAGAAGCGCAACATGCAGATGCCTTGATTCGCCGTGTGTTATTCCTTGAAGGCACACCGAATATGCAACGTGATGATGTTGATGTGGGCGAAGATGTGGTGTCTTGCTTAAAAGCCGATTTAAAACTGGAATACGAAGTGCGTGAAAAATTGGCGCAAGGCGTAAAATTGTGTGAAGAAAAAGGCGACTATGTCAGCCGTGATATGTTGCGTCAGCAAATGAGCGACACCGAAGAAGACCACACTTACTGGTTAGAAAAACAATTACGTTTAATTGAGCTGATTGGTTTGCAAAACTACATTCAATCGCAAATGTGATGTAAACAAATACCCCAAAGCCCGATCTATTCAGATCGGGCTTTTTTATCTGTGTTTTAAATTGAACAAGCTATGATGGCTGAGCAGATTGGGTATACTGAAGCTATTTTTCAATTTGAGAGTAAGCAGCGTGCAACAACAAATTTTATTGATTACGGGCTGGGGCGGTGGCACTGCTTTATTGAACCCATTGCAGCAAGCTTTGATTGCACAAGGTTTTCGGGTTGAACTGATCAATATTTTTAACGCTGCCGATGCACAAGTGTTACAGCAACAGGTGGAATTGGCACGCCAGTTTGATGTGATTATGGGCTGGTCACTCGGCGGTCAATTGGCAACACTACTGGTCGATGCGATTGCCCATCAATATGCAGAATATAAAACCTTAATCACGATTGCGTCTAATCCGTGTTTTGTGGCACACGCAGGGTGGGATACCGCCATGCCTTCAGCGACTTTTGCTCAATTTAAACAATCTTTTGAACAAGACCCAATTCTGACGTTAAAGCGATTTGGTTTTATGGTGTGTCAGGGTGTCAGCAGCAGTAAAACCGATTTGCTGCAATTGCAAAGTTTGGTGCAGGCACAGCCTCAATCTTTACTCAAACACGGTTTGGCTTTACTGGAAAACCTAAACTTGGTGAATAAGCTACAACAGTATGTAGGTCAGCAGTACCATATTTTTGCCGAGCAAGATGTTTTAGTTGATTGCAAAGTTGCTACTAAACTTCAAAATTTAGCTGCAAAGTTCTTAAGTGTAGATGTTATATCAGGCTCGCATGGGCTGCCATTGTTCCATGCAGATGAGCTGACTAGCAAAATCTGCCAATATTTACAGAAAAATCCGTCAACTCAGGGATAAGTGACAAATCTCGCAATTTATTTTGCAGGCAGACAGGTTTAAGATTTACGACAGCTTAGTTTTGTAATTTCAAGGATGAGGACAGGATGACAGAACAGATGGATTTGGTTTTTGATCGTGAACATCTTTGGCATCCTTATACCTCTATGACTCAGCCGCTGCCGACTTTCAAAGTAAAGCGGGCATTTGGCAGCACCATTGAACTTGAAGATGGCCGTCAATTGATTGATGGTATGTCATCGTGGTGGTGCGCGATTCATGGTTATAATCATCCTGAACTGAACCGTGCTGTCACAGAACAACTCGACAACATGGCACATATCATGTTTGGTGGTTTAACTCACAGCCCAGCCATTGAACTTGGGCGTTTGTTACTGCAAATCACGCCACCAAGTTTAGATAAAATTTTTTATGCAGATTCAGGTTCAGTTGCGGTAGAAGTCGCCTTGAAAATGGCCGTGCAATATTGGACTGCACAAGGCAAGCCTGAAAAAACCAACTTTATTACCACTCGTTCTGGCTATCATGGCGATACATGGAATGCCATGTCAGTCTGTGACCCTGTCACAGGGATGCATCAGGTTTTTGGCTCAAGTCTGGCACAGCGTTATTTTGTTTCCGCACCGCAAGTCGCATTTGATCAAGAGTGGAATCCTGGCGATATTGCAGAGCTGGCGCAAAGTTTGGCAGACCAGCATCACAATATTGCTGCCATGATTATTGAGCCAATTGTGCAAGGTGCAGGCGGTATGCGCTTTTATCATCCCGAATATTTGCGTCAGGCTAAATTGCTCTGCGAACAATATAATGTTCTGCTAATTTTTGATGAAATTGCTACAGGGTTTGGGCGTACAGGCAAGCTCTTTGCCTGGGAACATGCACAGGTCGAACCCGATATTATGTGCGTAGGCAAAGGGCTGACAGGTGGTTATATGACTTTGTCTGCAACCTTGACCACAAAACAGGTGGCAGAAACGATTTCGCAAGGTGAAGCAGGTGTGTTTATGCACGGCCCGACCTTTATGGGCAATCCATTGGCCTGTGCGGTTGCGCTAAAAAGCACTCAATTATTATTGTCACAAGACTGGCAAGCCAATATTCAACGTATTCAGCAGCAACTTGAACAGCATTTAACGCCATTAGCGAATTTGGCATGGGTGCAGGATGTGCGGGTACTTGGTGCTATTGGTGTCGTGGAGTTGAAACATGCGGTAGATATGCAACGTCTACAACAACAATTCGTGCAACGTGGTATTTGGGTACGTCCATTTGGAAAATTGGTATATGTGATGCCACCGTATGTAATTACAGCACAAGAGTTGGATACGTTGTTGCAGCAGCTGGTAGCCGTAGTGTGTGAAATGCAGGAAGCAGACGCATGAATTTACTTGACCACTACGCAGAACAGCTCGATCAACTTCGTCAGCAAGGTAATTTTCGTCAATTTCGCAGTAATCAGCAACACGGCAAAATGATTGAAATTCAGCAACAACACATGCTGAACTTATCTTCCAATGATTATTTGGGTTTGGCCTCTGACTTGCGCTTGCGTGAACAGTTTTTTGATGAAACGCCAAATACTGAACGCTTGATGAGTGCATCTTCATCACGTTTGTTAACAGGAAATTTCCCTGCCTATGAACAGCTTGAAGCCGAGCTGAGTCAATTATTTCATGGACGTGCCGCCTTGCTGTTTAACAGCGGTTATCACATGAATATTGGTATCTTACCCGCCTTAGCAGATGCAAAAACGCTCATTTTGGCAGATAAACTGGTACATGCCAGCATGATTGATGGGATTCGCTTGTCATCTGCCAAATATTTGCGTTATCGCCATAATGATTTGGCACATTTGCAGCAATTGCTCAGCCAATATCATGCCGATGATAATTATGAACGCATTATTGTGGTGACCGAATCCATTTTTAGTATGGATGGCGATGAAACTGATTTAGCTGCTTTAGTGGCGCTTAAACAGCAATTTGCCAAAGTCATGTTATATGTAGATGAAGCACACGCCATTGGCGTACGTGGCGTGCAAGGTTTAGGTTGTGCTGAACAATATGGCGTGATTGATGCAATTGATTTTCTGGTCGGGACTTTTGGTAAAGCCGTTGCTTCGATTGGGGGATATTTGATTTGTGATCCGATTATCCGTGATTACTTAATTAATCGGATGCGTCCACTAATTTTCAGTACCGCACAATCACCTGTTTGTATGGCATGGACACAATTCATGCTCAAGCACATTGTGCAAATGCAGGCACAGCGTCAGCATTTGGCTGCCTTGAGCCAATATATGCAGCAGGGGATTCGTGCACAAGGCTTTGCGTGTCCATCTAGCTCACAAATTGTTCCTGTGATTATCGGCGACTCCAGTGCAACCGTAACTAAAGCTCAACAATTACAGGCCGCAGGTTTTTATGTGATGCCTGTGCGCCCACCCACCGTACCGCAAGGCAGTTCACGTTTGCGCATTTGTTTAAATACGCAATTTGAAACAACAGACTTAGCGCCGTTGCTGAGCATGCTTTGAGTATCTTGGCATGAGTATAGATAAAGCACAGGTCGCACAGCGTTTTGCCCGGGCACATGCAAGTTATAAATCGCATGCGGTGGTACAGCAGCAAATTTGTCAGCATTTAATCACTAAAATGCAGCAATGTTTTGTGCAGCACTCAAGTCATACACAGCCTTGCACAGCACTATCGCATGTACTTGAAATCGGTTGTGGTTCAGGCAATTTGACTGACTTGTTGTTAAGCAAGTTTGATATTCAGCAGTTGACTTTAAATGACTTATATACTGAAGTTTTACAGCCTTATCTGCACTTGCCGCATACAACAACACACATTCACGGTTTAATTGGCGATATTGAACAGTTGGCTTTTCCTGAGTCGTTGGATTTAATTTGTTCCAGTTCAGCCCTGCAATGGGTTGAAGACCTAGCTGCTTTACTACACAAGGCCCATCAAGCGTTAATACCACATGGATATTTGTGCTTTTCGACATTTGGCCCTCAAAACTTGATGGAAATGAAGCAACTAACAGGGCAGGGCTTAGACTATTTCAGTACAGCTGAGTTACAACTGCTGCTGCAACAGCAAGGCTTTGAAGTGCTACATTGTTCAGAACAATTACAGCAACTGAATTTTCAGCATCCCAAACAAGTTTTGCAGCATTTAAAAGCCACAGGGGTGACAGGCACCGCGCAAGGTCAGCGTTGGAGCAAAGCCAGTTTAATGAATTTTTATCAGGGCTATGAACAATTTAGTCAGCAGCATCTCACCCAGCCAAAAAGCTATACATTGACCTACCATCCTATTTATTGTCTTGCACGGAGAATGCCATGACCGCCCAAGTGTACTTTGTCAGTGGTATAGACACAGGTATTGGTAAAACCTATGCTACAGGTTATTTGGCCAAGACTATGAATGCCCAAGGCATCCGTACCATCACTCAAAAATTGATTCAAACGGGCAATCAGCATATTTCTGAAGATATTGAGCAGCACCGTAAAATTATGGGCAGTGAATGGTTACCTGAAGATGATGACAAGTTGACCATGCCTGAAATTTTTAGCTATCCTGCTTCACCGCATTTGGCAACACAAATTGATGGTCGAGAGATTGATTTTGCCAAAATTGCAGCGGCAACTGAACAATTGGCAGCCAAGTATGATGCGGTGTTACTAGAAGGCGCAGGTGGCTTAATGGTGCCGCTGACCACAGATTTACTCACCATCGGCTATATTGAGCAAAAACAATATCCTGTTATTTTGGTGAGTTCTGGGCGTTTGGGTAGTATCAACCACACTTTGCTCAGTTTGGAAGCTTTAAAAACACGTGGTTTGAACTTGTATGCACTGGCCTATAACTTAAATGATGAATTGCAAGACCCTTTAATTTCGCAGGATACTGCCAAGTATTTAAAAAATTATTTGGCTCATAGCTTCCCGAATGCACAGTGGATTGAGATTCCTGTATTAGCAGCTGCTGAATTTTGATTTGAAAAGCTTTAAACAGCAGTCTGAATGTACTTCAGTCCAAAATGCAAAAAGCCACTGTGAAAGTGGCTTTTTGTTGCGTATTAAGTTTTCAGTTTTGATATTGAAAGCTTAAAACTTTTTAAAGTTTTTATTGCCAAAAGGTTTGCGTGGCGCATTTTCGTCACGGCGTTCACGGTTACCAAAACTGTTACCGTCTTGGCGCTGTTCACGATTGCCGTAGCTGTTGCGGTCTTGGCGACGTTCACGGTTGCCGTAGCTATTACCTTCTTGACGATAGTCACGGTTACCGTAGCTGTTGTCATCCTGACGGCGTTCACGCTGACCATATTGGTTGCCTTCACGACGTTCACGGTTGCCATAGCTGTTACCATCCTGACGTGGTTCACGGTTTGCATAGCTATTGCCATCTTGACGACGTTCACGCGGTGCTACAAAACCTGTATTTTGCGCAGCTTCTTCGGTGTCACGGCGTTGCTGACGCAAGAAACCACCACGACGTGCTGCTAATGGTTTTTCCTGCATACGTTCATTGCGGCGTTTTGCCATGCCATACAAACCTGTGCCTTGACGTGGTTTAAGTTCTACCGCTTTGGCAAGGTTGTCGATGTCATTTTTATCTAATTCCATCCAGCGACCTGTACGCAATTCACGCGGTAAAATCACGGTACCGTAACGAGTACGTAATAAGCGGCTGACTTTCAAACCTTGTGATTCAAAAATACGGCGAACCTCACGGTTACGACCTTCTTTAACCACCACTTGATACCAACGGTTAATACCATCACCGCCAATTTCAGAGAAAGATTCAAACTTGGCAGGGCCGTCATCCAGCACGACACCGCGTAACATATTGTTTTTCAGTTGTGGTGTCACTTCACCCATAACACGAACCGCATATTCGCGTTCAATTTCGTTAGATGGGTGCATTAAACGGTTGGCGAGTTCACCGTCATTGGTAAATAACAATAAGCCTGTCGAGTTAATATCCAGACGACCCACCATCACCCAGCGATCATTTGCAATTGCAGGTAGGTTGTCAAATACAGTTGGGCGCTGTTCTGGGTCATTACGTGAGCAAATTTCGCCTTCTGGTTTGTAATAAATCAGAACACGACGACGAATTTCATCTTCAATTTGGAACTGAACTTTACGACCATCGATGCGAAGCTCATCACCTGGTTCGATACGTTCACCCACTTGGGCAACTTGGCCGTTGACACTCACACGACCAGCGGCAATGACTTCTTCCATATAACGGCGAGAACCCAAGCCTACTCGTGCGAGTACCTTTTGCAACTTTTCACTCATGACAGCACAACCTTAGAAATGATCATCAACAGTTTACCTATTCAAGACACAGACGCAGATGCATCGAGTGCCATGAAAGCTTCCTTGGCATCCTGTAGGGGAGGCAATTGGCTTAAGGAATTCAAGCCAAACGCATTTAAAAATTGGGGCGTTGTAACTAACAACGCAGGTCTTCCTGGGAGTTCTCGAAAGCCAGATTCCTTAATCCAGTTCCAGTCAAACAATGTACGTAAAATTTGACTATTGTTTGACACTCCGCGAATTTGTTCAATATCTGCTCGGGTCACAGGCTGGTGGTAGGCAATCACGGCCAATATTTCCAGCATAGAGGGTGACAGTCGAGTCGGACGTTCAGGCCACACCTGTGTAATAATTGTACGATACTTTGCCCGTACCTGAAAACGAAATCCTTGAGCGGTTTCGATCAGTTCAATCGAGCGACCATGTTGTAGCATGGCAAGTTGTTGTAAAAACTGACGTAATTGTGTTTTGCTATATTTGTCATGAAAGGCTTCTTTTAGGCGCGCCAAAGACACTGCGCTATCACTGGCAAAAATAATAGCTTCAAGTTGCATTAGCAATTCATGCTGTTGCTCACCTTCAGACAGGTTTGAAACAATCTGTTCTGAGTTCATGCCTGCGCCCCTTGAATACTCAATGGTGCTTCAATACCACTGCTCACAATGCATACCTTCTGCTGGCGAGTCAGTTCTAAAATAGCCATAAACGTCACCACCATACCCATTCGCCCCTGACTTGGCTTGAGTAGCGCATCAAAACTGAGAATTTCACCCGAGGCGAGTTTAGCTTCAATAAACGCAATTCGTTCTTCGAGCAAAACAGGTTCTTGCAAAATTTGATGGGTCACAGGTTCAGGACGGTTAAAAATGCAGAACAACGCATCACGTAATTGATCGGCCGCATAGCCGACATTATTCACAGCAGTGTGTCCTAAGCCAACATTGGTGGCAAAGGTATCACGTTCTAAAACTGGCATTTGCCCAAGGCGTTCCGCCGCTTGCTTGACTCTTAAATATGTTTCTAGGCGGTCAATCAGCTCTTGTTTTGGGTCTTTCTCAATTGCACTGGCGCTTGGTGCTTTTGGCAATAACAGCCGTGATTTTAAGTCGGCCAATAGTGCAGCCATCACCATATAGTCAGCAGTGAGCTCAATATTCAGTGATTTCATAGCATCCATATACGACAGATATTGCGATGCAATAGGGGCAATATCTAACTGGAGTAAATCGAAGCCATTTTTTTGAATCAGGTAAATCAGAAAGTCGAGTGGTCCTTCGAAATGCTCTAACAGAATTTCAAATGCTGCAGGAGGAATATATAAATCCTCTGGAATCGACTCTTGCCATTCATCTAACACACGAATGTGTTGGGCAGGTTCCATCGCATTGTGGAGGGATTGATTCATTACAGTATTGGGCCACGCGAATTTTCAAAAGCATGCAAACGCTATTTCCGCTTTAGATAGGAGGAGCGGTAGAGAAATAGCACAAAATTAATAGCGGCTAGTCTAAAGGATATCGTGGTTGAAATAAATCTGTTCTACAACCAAATGTCAAAAAAAGCCAAAAATAAATAGGGGTATTTTCTTGGGTGATGATGTCACGAAAATAATAAATACAATGTGAATCAAGGAGTGCTTATTCAAAAGCACTCACATCACCCACACCACGACGCATAATTTGCGGGCTGTCACCCGACAAGTCCACAATACTGGTGGTGCTGAGTGTGCCTAAGCCACCATCAATCAGTACGTCTATGCGTTTACTGAGCTGTAAATCAATCTCGTAAGGATCATCTAATGGGTCTTCCTGACCTGGTAAAATCAGGGTGCTGGTCAGTAAAGGTTCACCCAGCTCTTTCAGCAGCATGCGGCAAATTGGGTTGCTTGGAATACGCAAACCAATAGTTTTTTTATTCGGATGCATTAAGCGACGTGGCACTTCACTGGTCGCAGGCAAAATAAAGGTCGTTACCGCTGGGGTATTGTTTTTTAGTAGACGATACATGGCATTGTCTACTTTGGCGTAGGTGGCAATATCCGATAAATCGGCACAAATAATGGCGTACTGGTGTTTGGCACCTAAACCACGAATTTGTGAAATGCGCTCCATCGCATTTTTGTTACCAATCTGGCAACCAATTGCATAGGCAGCATCGGTTGGATAAACCACCACATCGCCCGCGCGTATGCGTTCAACCGCTTGGCTGATGAGACGCGGCTGCGGATTTTCAGGATGTACTCTTAAATGCAACATATGAATTCCCTCAGTGCGTAATTGTGTTCGTCGCTTCATTATGAAAGGGGATGGATGTCACTTGCAATCATTGCCCCATGCTTTATTGCATTTAATCTAGATTTTTACGTTCAAATTCTTCAATTTGTAATGTTTTGCCACCTCGGGTGCAGTAACAAATACATTCAATCAAGCGTTTTGCATCGCGTGGTAATTTGGCTTCGCCATTAAAATAACGCTGCACTTGTGCAAAGACATTGTCTTTAAAAGTGCTGCCATCTCCACCTTCACCCGTCAGGTTGTCTAAAGACACGCGGAATTTACGGCCAAACGCTTGAGCAAACAGCCATTCTATTGCCTGCGGCTTTATTTCGACTTGTTCAAACAAGGCTTGTTGTTCTTGAGTGCGACCATCGGGGGCATACCAATAGCCTAAATCGGACAATAGGCGGCGTTGTTCACCTGCAATGGTCCAGTGGCTAATTTCATGCAGTGCACTATTAAAGAAGCCATGCGCAAATTGAATTCGTGCAGGTTGGTCTGTTGTTGCAGGAAAGTACTCAGGTTCAAAGTCACCTTTGACCAAGTTCACATTTAGGTGGGAAAACCAGTGATTAAAGTGTAAGATGAGCCAGTCCACCTGTTCCGCTTCTGTATTCAGTTTGGCCCAGTCCGAGAGTTGCACTTGGGGGGGCGAAGTGTCAGAATTGGTGGTTGGAAGTGTGCTCACAAGTGATGAAAAATTCACTTCTGTTTGCGGCTGCAACAGATGCATGACTGTGTTACCCAAAATTGGTCTGTCTAAATAAGTACAAAATTGTATCTTAATCTTTGACAGAGTACTGATGAATTTGTAGAATTGCCGCCTTAATTATGTCAGCAAATACCTTTCCGGCACAGATTGAGCCGTTTAAATGGGCTGAACAGGGCTTTACATGGTCAGGTAACCTGCCATTGTCTCGCTTTGCTCGTATCGCCCGTGAAGCTGTTGGATCAATTGATGATCAATTGGTTAACATAGACTGTAAGCTATCAATGGATGCGTATCATCGCATTGTATGGCTAGATGGTCATATTGAAACGAGAGTTCCAATGGAATGCCAACGCTGCTTGGGTTCTGTAGAAATAGACCTCGTTTCAGATTTTCATCTAGCTCTTGTGGATGATGAGTCACTGATAGAGCGCTTGGATGAGGATGCTGATTTCATTGTATTAGGTGAAAGTGAAGCCACCACCAAAGGCGATTATGATTCGCCTGCGACGGCTAATTTACTGTCACTTATAGAAGATGAATTGTTATTGTTGTTGCCTTTATCTCCTAAGCATGACGCTTGCGAGCATAAGCATCAACCTGCCATTCAGAACATTGCCGAAGAAAAACGTGATAATCCGTTTGATGTTTTGGCAAGTTTGAAAGGTAAACTTAACTGAAAATTATGTTATAATTTCCAGTTAAGACAACTCAATTTGTTCTGATCCATTTTTTCGATCTTTGTAAGGAGCCATCATGGCCGTTCAGCAAAACCGTAAAAGTCGCTCTCGCCGTGACATGCGCCGTTCACATGACGCTTTAACCGAGAATGCATTAACTGTAGACCAAACTACTGGTGAAACTCATCGTCGTCACCACGTAACTAAAGATGGTTTCTACCGTGGTCGTCAATTATTCGCTAAAGCAGCAGATGCTGAATAATTGGTGATGTATTAAGCGTCAAGCTTAGTAGAAAAAATGGGAGCGTAAGCTCCCTTTTTTTGTGCCCGATTTTTGTTGTATTTGGCAATTACTAAAAGCAAAATTAAGTGTTAAATTTTCGCTCCATAACTGAGCTTACATGAGAAGGTGTGGATTGTAGCTGCTAAAAACTACAATTTGCGCATCTTAATTAAAGGATTTTTTATGTCTGCTAAACGACTCGAGCAAGCAGCTCAAGCCACTAAAACTGCATTTGTCTTTCCTGGTCAAGGCTCACAAAAAGCCGGTATGTTGGCTGAGCTTGCAGAACAGTTTAGCGGTGTGCGCGAAACATTTGCAGAAGCCTCTGAAGCAATTGGCTTTGACTTATGGCACATTGCACAAAGTGGTGAAGGTTTAGACCAAACAGAATTTACTCAGCCGGTATTACTCACTGCAAGTATCGCATTATGGCGTGTGTGGTTAGAGCTGGGTGGTGTTGCACCAAAATACTTGGCAGGGCACTCATTAGGCGAATACAGCGCATTGGTTGCAGCAGGCAGCCTAAGCTTGGGCGATGCAGTCAAATTGGTGAACTTACGTGGTAAGTTAATGCAAAATGCTGTACCACAAGGGCAGGGCGCTATGGCGGCTATTTTGGGTCTTGAAGATGCCAAAGTGCTAGAGCTATGTGAACAAGTCAATGTGCAAGGTCGTGGCTCGGTAGAAGCAGCGAACTACAACGCGCAAGGCCAAGTCGTGATTGCAGGCGATAAAACTTTAGTCGAAGCTGTGATGGCATTGGCTAAAGAAAATGGTGGCAAAGCTATTGCACTGCCTGTATCTGTACCTTCGCACTGTTCATTGATGAAACCTGCGGCAGAACAGTTTGCACAAGCTTTGGAACAAACTGCCATTGAGCTACCGCGTATTCCTGTAATACAAAATGTCAACGCTGGAATCGCGGCAGATGTTGCGCAATTAGGTCAGGCACTTACTGCGCAATTGTACCAATCGGTGCAGTGGACACAAACCATGCAATACCTACAAGATCAGGGTATTGAATATATCGTGGAATGTGGCCCAGGCAACGTATTGGCGAATCTTGCGAAGCGTTTACCGAATATCGAAAAAGCATTCCCACTCGACACACAAAGTCGTATGGAAGATGCACTAAATGCCATTTTAGTGGCAGAAGGGAAAATTGCATGACACAAGAACGTAAAGTTGCATTAGTCACAGGTGCAAGCCGAGGGATTGGTGCAGCCATCGCTCAGCAACTCATTCAAGACGGTTTTTTTGTGGTAGGTACTGCCACTTCTGAAGCGGGCGCAGAAAAATTATCGGCAAGTTTTGCAGAAAACGGTGCAGGTAAAGTATTGGATGTCCGTGATGGTGCAGCCATTGATGCATTGGTTTCTGAAATTGAACAAAGCTATGGTTCAGTTTTGGTTTTAGTTAACAATGCGGGCATTACCAAAGATAATTTGTTACTGCGTATGTCAGAAGATGATTGGGATGACATTCTCAACATTCACTTAAAGGCAGTTTACCGTTTATCTAAACGTGTCTTGAAGGGCATGACCAAAGCACGTTTTGGACGCATTATTAATATTAGTTCTGTGGTAGCACATTTTGCGAACCCAGGACAAGCGAACTATTCTGCGGCAAAAGCCGGTATTGAAGCATTCAGCCGTAGCCTTGCTAAAGAAATGGGCAGTCGTCAAATTACAGTAAACTCGGTTGCGCCGGGCTTTATTGCAACTGAAATGACAGATCAGTTAAGTGAAGAAATTCGCAAAAAAATGAGTGAGCAAGTGGCATTAAACCGTTTAGGTGATCCACAAGATATCGCAAATGCAGTGAGTTTCTTGGCTTCTGACAAAGCTGGTTACATCACTGGTACAGTGTTACACGTAAATGGTGGTTTATACATGAGCTAAGCTCAAGTATAAACTTTCAAAATTTTATAGATTCAATTAAACTAACGGCATTAAAAACGCCACAAGCAATGAGGAGAATTCCTGTGAGCGATATCGAACAACGCGTTAAACAAGCGGTTGCAGAACAACTTGGTCTTAAAGCTGAAGAAATCAAAAACGAAGCATCTTTTATGGATGACTTAGGTGCTGACTCTTTAGACTTAGTAGAGCTTGTAATGTCTTTCGAAAACGATTTTGACATCACAATCCCAGACGAAGATTCTAACGAAATCACAACAGTTCAATCAGCAATCGACTACGTAACTAAAAAACTTGGTTAATTGTTGATTTCAGCACTGCTGAAATGAAAGCCACCGCAAGGTGGCTTTTTTATGTGCTGGAGTTTTTAAAATAAAACATGAAAAACGGCTTGTTTTTTGAATATGTGATGCAGTTTACATTTTGTTACCAAGCTAATGTCTAATCACAACCGAAGTGGCTTATTTTTTAGTTATAAATAAATGAGAACATCGTGCTCATGCAAATGAGTGACGCTTTATAACAGCAGAAAAGAAAATAGGAGCACCTCATGGGTCTTTTTGATTTTGTAAAAGGGATTGGTAAGAAAAACACAGCACCTGCAGAACCACAAGCTGCACCAAGCACACCGGCAGAACCTTCTGCACAAGAAATTGCCAACAAACTTTTGGGGCATGTAAAAAGCTTAGGTTTGCCAATTACAGGTTTATCGGTCAGCTATAACGCAACGACAGACTTAGCTACGGTGCGTGGACAGGTAAATAGTCAGGCAGACCGTGAAAAAATTGTTCTTGCGGTAGGTAATATTGACCACGTTGCACAAGTAGATGATCAACTCACTGTTGCAACACCAGAGCCAGAAAGCAAGTTCTACACAGTAAAATCGGGCGATACTTTGTCTAAAATTTCTAAAGAATTTTATGGCGATGCCAACCAGTACAACAAAATCTTTGAAGCTAACCGCCCATTGCTGAAAAATGCCGATGACATTTTCCCAGGGCAAGTGTTGCGTATTCCTGCTTAAAACTAGGCAATCTAAAAAAAGGCGCAATATGCGCTTTTTTTGTGGGGAGTTATTGATCCATCCAAATACTAAATAAAAACAGTGAAAAACCCAAGACTAAAAATAATTTGGCAGATGCTTGAACAAGGGTAAACACGGTGGAATCTTTAGGTTGTGGATTCAGTAAATGGTCTTCTGAATTGTAAACATGCACAACTCTTGCGCCTGCGGCATAACCAACTTCTGATATTGCCCGAATTTCTAAATGGCTGAGTGGATGATCAAGTGGTTCTTTGGCTTGTAACAATAGAATAGATGCAGGCTGATACCACGGACGTTGGGCTTGTTTTAACAAAGTCTTTAGGGTGAGTACAGTTGCATCAAAATCTGCAATAAGCGTTTGTGGATGCTCATGCTCCAAATGGGAGTGTACAGTTGTGATTATATTTTGCTGCGGATGTTCAAGCAGATGCATGTGTTTGCTGTATAGGTGTACCCACACCGCTCTAGGGTGTTGTTTTAAATGATGATCTAGCATATTTGTAACCCCCACCTATAAATATTCGTTATTTTAACAGCACAATTTTTGTATGCTTATAGCTTTTTATGCCTAATGATATGGATTAACTAAATTTTTCTAATTGCTCTAGTGATGAGCGCCTTATCATTATATAAATGTCGTTTTTAAAGTGCTTATTTGGTTTTATATAAAACACCTAAATTTTTCAAATAAAAGCCGATGTTTGGTTAGTTGTATTTATTATTTTGGACTATAGCAATTAGAGTGATAAATTGAAAAAAATCATCCTGCAAAGCTTGCAGGATGATTTTTATAATAAATTACCAGCTTAACGCACCGCCAGTCTGATAGTCCGTCACACGCGTTTCAAAGAAGTTCTTCTCTTTACGCAAGTCCATCATTTCAGACATCCATTGGAATGGGTTGTTTACGCCAGCAAACTGTTCAGGTAAACCCAACTGGCTTAAACGACGGTTACAGATGAATTTCAAGTATTCTTCCATCATGCCTGCGTTCATGCCCAATACGCCACGTGGCATCGTGTCACGTGCATATTCAATTTCAAGCATAGTACCTTCAAGAATCATTTGAATTACTTCTTGCTGGAATTCTGCTGTCCATAGATGAGGGTTTTCAATCTTGATTTGGTTAATCATGTCGATACCAAAGTTCAAGTGCATAGATTCATCACGTAAAATGTACTGGAATTGCTCTGCAACACCATTCATTTTGTTACGACGACCCATCGATAAGATTTGGCTAAAACCGCAATAGAAGAAAATACCTTCAAGTACACAATAGAATGCGATCAGGTTGCGCAGCAAAATTTGGTCGTTTTCAGGTGTACCAGTTTTGAAAGTTGGATCACTTAAAGATTGCGTGTATTTCAAGCCCCATGCCGCTTTACGTGCAACCGATGGTACTTCACGGTACATGTTGAAGACTTCGCCTTCGTCCATACCCAAAGACTCGATACAGTATTGGTAGGCATGAGTGTGAATTGCTTCTTCAAATGCTTGACGCAAAATGTATTGGCGGCATTCTGGGTTGGTGATATGGCGATAAATAGCCAATACCAAGTTGTTTGCAACCAATGAGTCTGCAGTAGAGAAGAAACCGAGTGAACGCATTACAATAGTGCGCTCATCTTCAGTTAAGCCATTTTCAGACTTCCACAACGCAATGTCGTGGTTCATGTTCACTTCTTGTGGCATCCAGTGGTTTGCACAACCATCTAGATATTTTTGCCATGCCCATTCGTATTTGAAAGGTACAAGCTGGTTTAAGTCTGCACGACAGTTGATCATGGCTTTATCATCAACCTGTACGCGTGACGCACCCATTTCCAGCTCTTCAAGACCTGGAGCTACATCCAGTTGTTCTAGAGCGTTAGATGCTCTTGCCAACGGATCGGTTGAATCTGTTGTTCCACTTCTAACGGTTGCAGCGGGTTGTGCAGTTGCCACAGGCGTCTGTGGTTGCTCTGCATCAGATACCATCTGCGGATCATGCGCTTTTTGCGGCTCGACGGGCGCAGGCTTGTGTTCAGGAGCAGCCGGTTTTTGCGAATCATCTTCGAAATCGTCCCAACTTAGGATAGACATATCAATTCTCTCTTCGTTGCTTTATATCTTTTATGGACATCCAGCCACGCTGAGATGTCTTACTATACGCTTAATTTGTGAAAGCAAAATTAAGTTTTGCTCATCTTGGTCTGAAAAATGTACGTTCTGATCAAGCTGCTCACGACTTATTTTGCTTTCGCTGTTGTTTCACCGCTTGCACCCAAAAGTAAGCAATCGGTGCGTAAAACAATACAACAAAGGAAATCAGCAAGACCGCAAGTCCTAACATATAGTTGTGGGTCATGTGTGGCATGATGATTTCCTTTAATGTTTAGATTGGTTGAAACCCACGAATGAATTTCAACTTATAAATGTTTTAGCGAAATAAGCAACGCATCCTAAAATACTTAATCCACAAAATCTAAGAGTCAGAATACTGGTTAACCCTTTTAGGATTATCAAGCACATCACAGTAAAAACAATGATGCCTTGAATTAATTGCATTTCTTTTTGAGAGGGTCGGTATTTCCAACCAAAGATATCTATATTTTTTTGCATAATTATTTTCTCAAAATAACTCTGCCAACGTAGCCTTACGTCAAAGTTCAGAGAGGCTACTGGCGTAGCCTTACTTCTGAGTCAGATACCTTTAGTTAATTACTGACACGCCTCACAATCAGGGTTGTCAATTGAACATGCCATTGGCACTGGCGCTGCTTGTGCAAAATCTTCATCAACTGCTGCAGCTGCTTCTGGTGCAACGGCTGCCACAGGGGCTGCGGTTACGGTTGCAGGTTTTACTGCGTTCAATGCACCTGTGTTAATGGTCGATTTCTCTGCAGAAGTCGCACCTAATGCACGTAGGTAATAGGTGGTTTTCAGACCACGTAACCATGCCATTTTGTAAGTCAGGTCAAGTTTCTTACCGTTTGCACCTGCAATATACAAGTTCAACGATTGCGCCTGATCAATCCATTTTTGACGACGTGATGCTGCATCTACAATCCAGCGTGGTTCGACTTCAAACGCAGTCGCGAAGATTGCTTTCAATTCTTCAGGAATACGTGAAATTTTTTGTACTGAACCTTCAAAGTGTTTCAGGTCGTTAACCATCACAGAATCCCACAAATCACGCTCTTTTAATGCACGAACAAGATAAGGGTTGATTACCGTAAACTCACCAGATAAATTCGATTTCACATATAAGTTCTGGAATGTCGGCTCAATAGACTGAGAAACGCCACAAATATTTGAAATGGTTGCTGTTGGTGCAATAGCCATTACGTTTGAGTTACGCATACCATCTTTTTGAACTTTGGCACGTAGGCTGTCCCAATCTAAACGCTGAGTACGGTCAACTTCAAACATACGTTCAGGACGTGATTTCGCTACGATGTCTAAAGAGTCGATTGGTAGGATGCCTTGATCCCACAATGAACCTTTAAATGTTTCGTAAGTGCCACGTTCAACTGCCAAGTCACTTGAAGTTTGAATTGCGTAGTAGCTAATTACTTCCATAGACTCATCGGCAAAATCAACCGCAGCATCTGAACCATAAGCCAAGTTCATTTCATATAGCGCATCTTGGAAGCCCATGATGCCCATACCCACAGGGCGATGCTTCAAGTTTGAATTTTTCGCTTGTGGCACTGCGTAGTAGTTGATGTCGATGACGTTGTCGAGCATACGTACCGCAGTTTTAATGGTGCGTGCTAGTTTTTCACGATCTAACACACCGCCTTGAACGTGTTGCACAAGGTTGATTGAACCTAGGTTACATACTGCAATTTCATCTTGGTTTGTGTTTAGGGTGATTTCTGTACACAAGTTAGATGAGTGCACTACACCAACGTGTTGTTGTGGTGAACGTAGGTTACATACGTCTTTGAACGTGATCCATGGGTGACCAGTTTCAAACAGCATCGATAACATTTTGCGCCATAAGTCTTTAGCACGCAGTTTCTTATGCAGCATGTTGGTTTCTTTGGCAATGCTTTCGTAATACGCATAACGCTCGGCAAAGGCTTCGCCTGTTAAGTCGTGCAAGTCTGGCGTTTCAGATGGCGTGAACAGTGTCCATTCAGCATCTTCAAAAACACGTTGCATGAACAAGTCTGGTACCCAGTTTGCTGTATTCATGTCATGGGTACGACGACGGTCATCCCCCGTGTTTTTACGTAGTTCTAGGAATTCTTCGATGTCTAAGTGCCAAGTTTCTAAGTAAGCACATACTGCACCTTTACGCTTACCACCTTGGTTGACCGCAACCGCAGTATCGTTCGCCACTTTTAAGAATGGCACAACACCTTGAGATTTACCGTTAGTACCTTTGATGTATGAGTTCAAGGCACGAACTGGTGTCCAGTCATTGCCTAAACCACCTGCCCATTTAGACAGCATTGCGTTATCTCGCATTGCGCCATAAATGTTGTAAAGGTCATCAGAAATGGTAGTCAAGTAACAGCTCGATAACTGTGGACGTAGCGTGCCTGAGTTAAACAGAGTAGGTGTAGACGCCATATAGTCGAAGCTAGACAATAAGTTATAGAACTCGATTGCACGTGCTTCACGGTCATCTTCATTGAGCGCTAGACCCATCGACACACGCATGAAGAACAATTGTGGAAGTTCAAAGCGTACGCCATCTGAGTGAATGAAGTAACGGTCAAATAAAGTTTGCAGACCTAAATAGGTAAACTGGTTTGAGCGCTCAGGCTGAATTGCAGCTGCAAGTTTAGCAAGGTCAAACTCAAGCAAGTCTGCAGAAAGCAAATCAAGTGCTACACCTTTTTTCAGGAAGGTTTCTAAAGCGTCGCCTTCTGGAGTGTCTACAGATAAGCCCAAGAATTCTAACCCTGTTGCCACCAAGTCATTACGCAATAAACGCGCAGTCACATAAGTATAGTTTGGTTCTTGTTCAATACGGGTACGGGTCGCCATCATCATGGTGGTAGAGATGTCTGACTCTTTTACGCCGTTGTAAAGATTTTTTACGGTTTCATCAATGATGGCATCTACATCAATGCCTTCTAAACCTTCAGCAGCTTTATTTACTGTCGCTTTTAACGCACCTAAGTCGAGTGGTTTAAGCTGACCGTTGGCATCGGTCACTTGTAAGGTTGGGTGATGATTTTCACCAGCTTGCTTACGTGCTTCAGAGCGTTGTTCACGGTAGATGACATAAGCACGGGCAACTTTTTGTTCGCCAGTACGCATCAGCGCAAGTTCAACTTGGTCTTGAATTTCTTCAATGTGAATAGTTCCGCCAGACGGTAAACGGCGATTGAACGTGTTCAGCACCATTTCTGTCAGTTGTTCGATACGATCATGAATACGGCTTGAGTCTGCGCTTTGTTGACCTTCTACAGCCAAAAACGCTTTGCCAATTGCAACTGCAATTTTTTCAGCATCGAAAGCGGCAACATCACCAGTGCGTTTAATCACTTGTAATTGACCGGGGGTTGATGTGATTACGCTCATGTCAGCATAGCTCCATTGTCATCTATTGTTATGTTTATGGACCATTTAAACTGGGCAAAATTTAGGCCACAGTGTTTGAGGAATAAACACAAGACTTAGTGGTTTAAAATTGAATTGAACACAAGATACGGGAAAATTGAGGGTAGATCAATATTGACTTTTTTTTTAAATTTTGACTTTTTCTGAATTAAAATTTATCTCAAAAATACCGAATTTTGTCCTATTGGCTATAAGCCTTATCAGACAAGGGCATAGCATAACAAAGCTCGGAAAAACTGCTTATAGATAACCTTGTGGATAACTTGAAAAGTTAAGAGATAATTTTTCCAAATCAAGCAAGGGCTTGATCTAGTGCAAAAAATACCCATTTTGTAACTTAATATTTCTTAAAAGTGCCCAAAAATCACTAAAAATAGAAAAATACTATAAATTCAATGCTTAATAAAAATATAACAAAATAATACGCAGATGTATCAGTTTGGTGAATGGCATCTTGTTTACAATGTAAACGTGTGTATATTGCAAATTATACAAAGACCTATCTGTCAGATTTTAAAAGTGATAGGTCGAATCCAATAAAGGGATAGGTTATGAGTCAAGAAGAAAAGTTACCAAAAATTTTAATTGTTGAAGATGATGAACGCCTTGCACGTCTTACGCAGGAATACTTAATTCGCAATGGTTTGGAAGTTGGGGTAGAGCCAGATGGCAACCGTGCCATTCGCCGTATTATTGCAGAGCAACCCGACCTTGTGGTGCTAGATGTGATGTTACCAGGCGCAGATGGTTTAACCATTTGTCGTGAAGTTCGTCCACATTATCATCAACCAATTTTAATGCTTACGGCTCGTACCGAAGACATGGATCAGGTGCTTGGTCTGGAAATGGGTGCAGATGACTATGTCGCAAAACCTGTTCAACCACGTGTGTTATTGGCGCGTATTCGTGCTTTATTACGCCGTACCGATAAAGTCACTGAAGATGAAGTGGCACAGCGTATTGAGTTTGACGACTTGGTGATTGATAACGGTGGTCGTTCAGTCACACTGAATGGTGATTTGGTTGATTTCACCAGCGCAGAATATGACCTGTTATGGTTGTTGGCGTCGAATGCGGGACGTATTTTGTCTCGTGAAGATATTTTCGAGCGTCTGCGTGGCATTGAATATGATGGTCAAGACCGTTCAATTGACGTGCGTATTTCACGTATTCGTCCAAAAATTGGCGATGATCCTGAAAATCCTAAACGTATTAAAACTGTACGCAGTAAAGGTTATTTATTTGTCAAAGAAACCAATGGCATGTAATTTACGTTTCACTGAGTCAGACCCTGACTCAGATATAAAAATAAGTCACATAGGACGGGTTTAGTGCTTAAACACAGTATATTCTTGCGTATTTATGCAGGGTTGGTAATTTTGGTCGCCATAGTCGCTATTCTGGGCTACTTATTGGTGCAAATTATCAACTATCAGCGTGCGCAGGAATATCGTGAATCTTTGACCGATGGTATGGCATATATCATCAGTGAAGGCATTGCACGGCAGCAAAATGAACAGCAAAAGAAAGACTGGATTTCTGATGCTTCCGATTTGCTGGAATTACCCATTTACTATGTGCAGGCAGACAAAGTTGATTTGTCGCGCGCAGAGCTGAGACGAATAAAAGAGCGTAAAGCCGCTGTGCGCTATGATGCCAAAAATATGATTGCCTATATTATTTTAGGCATGAAAGATGATCCTAATCATTATTTATACATCAAGGCAGATAAAATTACAGAACGGCAAATGAAAGCATTGCCTATTTTTGTTTTAGATTATTTGGTGTATTACCCAGGTCAAGAAAAAGAATATCTGGCCAAGATTCAGCAGCATTTTTCTTACCCGATCAATATTAAAAATATTCAGGAATTACCGCTCGATTCTGAACAGATTGGGCGTTTAAGACTCGACCATAGCATTATTTTATATCGTGACAATGCCACAGTGCGTGGAACCACCATTTCAATTGTCTCGCCAATGCCGAACTCACCCTCAGAAGTGCTGGTTTTAGGGCCTGTACCGTTGTTTAACTGGATGCCATTCCAGTTGGCAGCAGGGATTACCTTACTGAGTATGTTTATGTTGAGTTTGGGTGTATATGGTCTGATTTTGCCAATGCAGCGTAAAATTCGTGAAGTGAACTATGCCTTAAACCGTACCAAATCGGGTGATTTAAACATGCGTTTACCCGTAGATGGTGCCGATGAAATGGCAAGTTTGGCATCTAGCTATAACAGCATGTCAGACCATATTCAGCGTTTGATTGAAGCGCAGCGTGAGCTGATGCGTGCGGTATCGCATGAACTGCGCACACCTGTAGCACGCATCCGTTTTGGCATGGAAATGCTGGCAGAGGAAGATGACTACGAGTACCGTTTACAGCAAATGGAAATGATTGATAAAGATATTGAGGCACTGAATACCTTAATTGATGAGATCATGACATACGCCAAGCTGGAACAGGGCATGCCATCTTTAGAAATTGAAAAGATTGTTTTACTGGAAGTCTTGGAACAGGTTGCCACTGAAACTGAAGCCTTAAAAACCCAGAAAGATATTCAGTTGATTGCCCCACCAGATACTTTAGAAGTGGAAGCAGAACGCCGCTACCTACATCGTGTGGTGCAAAACTTGGTGGGCAATGCCGTGCGTTACTGTGACCATAAAGTGTTGGTCAGTGGTGGTATTAATCCGCAAGGAATGGCCTATGTTTGTGTGGAAGATGATGGCCCAGGAATTCCGGAACAAGATCGCACACGTGTCTTTGAAGCCTTTGCGCGTTTAGATGACAGTCGTACCCGTGCATCGGGTGGTTATGGCTTGGGGCTGTCGATAGTGAGCCGTATTGCGTACTGGTTTGGCGGTAAAATTGAAGTCGATCAAAGTCCAAATTTAGGCGGAGCACGTTTTACCATGAGCTGGCCAGCCAAGCGTTTTAGCAAAGTGAAAAAGAAAGGGTCAGTAGAGAAAACGACAGATTCATTGACGTGATTTGAGTTTTAAAGTACCCCTTAGCAATAAAAAACCAGTGCAGTTCAAGGCACTGGTTTTTTATATCTAGGTTTATAAATTTAGCTTAACTTAATTCTTTATATTGTTGATCAGCCTGTTCAAAACGCGCTGTTACTTCCTGACTTGGTGCTTTGCCCAATAAACTCACCACCACAATTGCAAGCCATGAACAGATAAAGCCTGGAATAATTTCGTAAACATCCGTATCTGCGCCTAAGTTTTTCCAAAGAATGACCATGGCTGCACCCACAACCATCCCCGCCAATGCGCCATTTAACGTCATACGTTTCCAGAACAAAGAAAGAATGATGAGCGGGCCAAATGCAGCACCAAACCCTGCCCATGCATAAGACACTAGCCCGAGTACTTTTGCTTCAGGGTTACCTGCCATCCAAATGGCCAATAATGCAATCATCAGTACCATGCCACGACCGACCCAAACCAATTCATTCTGTGAGGCATTTTTGCGTAAGAAAGATTTGTAAAAGTCTTCGGTTAAGGTACTTGAGCAGACCAAAAGCTGACAGCTTAAGGTACTCATGACTGCTGCTAGAATTGCAGCCAAAACCACACCTGCCACCCATGGATTAAACAAAATTTTTGTCAGTTCCATAAATACGGTTTCAGGGTTGGCATTGACCACACTTGCAAGCTCAGGATGTTGTTGGAAGTAAGCGATACCAATAAAACCTGCTGCAACAGCACCGCCTAAACACAGGGTCATCCAAGTCATACCAATACGACGTGCTTTAGGAATAGATTTCACAGAATCTACGGCCATAAAACGCACTAAAATATGTGGTTGTCCAAAATAGCCTAAACCCCATGCCATCAGAGAAAGAATCGCGACCCAACTTAAATCTCCCATAATATTTAAGGCTTGAGGGCGTGCTGCTTCTAAAGCAAGTGTGACTTGGCTGAGGTCGGAAAAACTGAGCAGGGTGATAATTGGCGTGAGCAAAAGCGCAAAAATCATGAGGCCTGCTTGAATGGTGTCTGTCCAACTGACAGCCAAAAAGCCACCAATAAACACATAGCTGATGGTGGCAATCGCACTAATCCACAATGCTGTGCTATAAGACAGATCGAACATGCTTTCAAATAGGCGTGCACCTGCGACCATGCCTGATGCGCAATAAATGGCAAAGAAAATTAAAATCACGCAGGCAGATACGATGCGCAGCACTTTCTTTTGGTCATTGAAGCGATTTGAAAAATAGTCGGGCAAGGTCAGTGCATTATTTTGCACTTCGGTATGTACCCGTAAGCGACCTGCAACCAATAGCCAGTTGAGGCATGCACCTATAATCAGACCAATGGCAATCCACATTTCAGACAAACCAGACAGATAAATAGCGCCAGGCAAACCCATGAGCAACCAGCCACTCATATCGGATGCGCCTGCAGATAATGCCGTGACCAGACTTCCTAAACGACGACCACCCAAAATATAGTCGGAGAAGTTGCGGGTTGCACGGTAGGCCAATAGCCCAATCATAAGCATGGCAATAATATAAAATAGGAAGGTAATGATGGTGGGGTTGAGTGCGCTCATAGGGTATCCATTTTTGGGTTGGACAGTCGATAGAAAAATGCAAAGGGTGATGCCGGGCAGCTCAGCCGCTCAAAGTGGTCTGTACATGCGCTTCATCCACCAAGTTGCTTCCATCAATAAACGCGAAATTTAACCATACATTAAAAAATATTTCAGTTTTATTTCTTCTTCTGCATAAAAATAGGCAGCTTAAAAGCTGCCTATTGAATTGATTTATAAATTGAATTAATTGTTGCGACCCATCACGCCACGAATGGTATTCAAGACATCGGCAGGTAAAACCACAGTTTTGGCATTGTTGGATTTCGCCATATCTTGCATGGCTTTTACATATTGTTCACCCAACAAATACGCTACAGGAATTTCTTTATCACCCACTGCTGAGCTGACCATTTCAATTGCACGCTGTGAAGATTCAGCCAAGACAACCTGTGCTTCTGCATCACGACGTGAGGCTTCCAAACGGCCATCGGCTTCTAAAATAGCAGCTTGTTTTTCACCATCTGCTTTAGTCACTGTCGCACGACGTTGACGTTCAGCCGCAGCCTGTTCTTCCATAGCCGCTTGCATGGTGTGTGATGGTTTAATATCCTGAATTTCTACAGTTTTAAGGGTAATCCCCCAATCTGAAATATCGTCAGAAATGGCTGCTTTCAGTTTGGCTTTAATGTGATCACGTGAAGACAAGGCATCATCTAAATCCATTTCACCCACAATCGAGCGCAGCGAAGTTTGCACTAGGTTTTGAATCGCCCAAGTATAGTTTTCAATGCCGTACACCGCTTTTTCTGGTGTAGTCAGGTTGATATAAGCCACAGCGTTCATAAGCAGTACTGCGTTATCACGGGTGATCACTTCCTGAGATGGAATGTCTAAGACAATGTCTTTGGTGGTGACTTTATAAGCCACTTCATCTACATACGGAATGACGAAGTTTAAACCAGGAGCAAGGGTGGTGTGGTATTTACCCAAACGCTGCACGATCCATTTATAACCTTGCGGAACAATGCGCACACCTTTAAAAATAGTAATACTGACAAAGGCTAAAATCGCTAAAACAATAATAGAACCACCAGACATTTTAATTTCTCACTTTTTCGTTGTCATGTGTGCTGTGATGCGGCTGCACCACTAAATCATTACCCAAAATATCAATCACGCGAATACGGTCACCCACTTGCACAGGGCTGGTGGTACGGCAGTTCCACTCATCTGAACCAAGTACAGGCATTGGAAAACGGACTTTAATTTGGTCATGCTCCAAATTAATTTGAATCACCATGCCAATTTGTCCAATGGTGGCTTCGCGTGACAGGCCTGCTTTGGTTTTATCGGTAGATAGGGGCTTAATAAATTTAAACCAAGCCAAAGTACAGAGTACCGATAGGATAATCCACATCACCAATTGCGTGGTGGTGCTCATCATGGGGAACATCCAATATAAAATACCCACCATGATTGCCCCGACGCCAAACCATAAGGCGGCAAAAGCAGGCAACATGAGTTCGGAGAGCATTAACAGAACGCCTAGTACAAACCAGTGCCAAGGTTCAAGAACGAATTCCATACATCTACTCGCGTATTTTTACTGTGAATTGAAACTGTTAGTGTGATGTGTGCTGGCATCATGGTTAGATGATATTTTGCACTTTCATCACTTTAACAGATCAATAAGTTTCTGAATATTAAAAAAATCACTGAAATTTAAAATTTCGGACGTGGTGCTGGTTTTAATGCAGCCGGTGATTTTTTAAAGTTCTGAATCGCTTGCTGGATGGCACGAATTTTAAGTTGTGCCGCTTTTTCACCTTCCAAAATAGTTTGGTTACTGGCTTTTAAATCGAGCGTGCCAATATGACCGACTTTGGGTTGAATCACGATATTGGCTTGAGCCAGTTCCTGATTGATACTTTGCTGCCCCATAATATTTAGGGTTTGATCGAGTAAACCCCACATATTTACAGGTTGATTACCTGTTGGACGTGCTGAAATATCAACAGCAATCACCAAGTCTGCCCCCATGGCTTTGGCTGTTTCTACAGGAATCGGACTGACCAGACCGCCATCGACATATTGTGTTCCGCCAATGGTGGCAGGTACAAAGACATTCGGAATACTGCAAGATGCACGAACGGCTTGACCTGCATTGCCTTTAATAAAGTCGGCTTTGCGGCCATTATCTAAACGTGTGGCAACGGCAGCAAAACGAATTGGAAACTTTTCAATAGGTTTGTTGGCCACGTGTTGATTGACATAATCTTGTAGTTTTTGTCCTGCAACAAAACCTTGACGGCTTAATGTTAAATCACGAATGTCAGATTCTTTAAACGTCAGGGCAATATGCTGAAGCTGATAAGGACTTTTACCACTGGCATATAAGCTGCCCACAAAACTGCCAGCACTGGTGCCTGTAATAATTTTAGGTTTAATACCGTGGGATTCTAAAACTTTAATTACACCAATATGGGCAAAACCTTTGGCACCGCCACCACCAAGTGCCAGTGCAATGACAGGTTCACGAGCCTGAATCGGTGTCGTACTTGGTGGTGTTTTTGTCGTTTTATCGCAGCCCGCTAAACTCAGGGCAAGTACGCCCAGCAAAGAATAATGAAGAAATCGCATATCAGCCAATTATAATCAGATCAAACAAACTGGTGACCATCTCAACAAAAAATGAAAACTTTGACTAGCCTTTTTTCAAAAGCTTTTGTAACGGTTTGGCCAGCCAATGCGGATTTTTAGCCGAAAACTTACCGGTATAGTGTTGATAAATGGCTTCTAAATCTTGACCATAATTCCCTGTAGGATGAAACACCCCCAAAATATGAATGGTTTTGTGGGCATAATCAAAAGAGAACATCACAATGGGGATGTTGGCACCATGGGCAATATGGTAAAAGCCACTGCGGATATTTTCAGCCTGTTTGCGTGTACCTTCGGGTGCCATACCAATCCAGATTTTTTCTTTTTGCCGCACAATTTCAATAATGTCCTGCGTATGACCTTGTGGAGAATGACGCACCACAGGAATTACCCCAATCCAGTTTAAAAGTGGTTTGAGCGGTGTTTCAAACAACGTATGTTTGCCAAAAATGGTAATTTGAATACCCAGACCAAGTAGTGCGGTGAAACCGTGCCAAGCATCAATGTTTGACGTATGCGGAGAAATAATAGCAACGGCTTTGGGCAAGTTTGGAAATTCACCCACCATTTGCCAGCCTTGAGCCAAAAAGATATTTTTAAATACAGCACGGCTCGAGGCTGTACCACGTTGCGGAACTTGGTCTGGTAATTGTGGAAATTGCCGTGTCGTACGTGAAAGTGGATTGGTCATTTTCATGGGGGCAGTGTCATCCTGACGTGCATAAAGAACAACGATGTAGATGCCATATCATGACGCATGCATCTAAATCTATTCAAGATATTAGACTTTCGCTTTGTCTGATTCATTGGCAAAATAGTCGAAATCTGATGATGAAAATGATGAAAAATAACAATCCATGATTCAAAATTTTAGTGCAGTACTGCGCTATTTTGATTGATTACCAATATTTTGATTGAGAAGCCATGCCCAACTTGCGCCAGACCTATTTGTTACTGTTCTCTTTATATTGGGCGCAGGGTTTACCTGTTGGGTTTATGACCCATGCCTTGCCTGTTATTTTACGGGCGCAAGGTGTGTCTTTAGCGCATATCGGTGGTTTTGGTTTATTGATGTTGCCGTGGTCAATTAAGGTATTTTGGGCACCTTTGGTTGATCGTTTGGGTTATCAACCGCTAGGGCATTACCGTAGCTGGATTTTACCTTGTCAGTGGCTTAGCGTGTTGGTACTGATTGGGCTGTCGTTTTTACCCATTGAGTCTTTAAATCATCCTATTTATTTGTGGGTGTTTTTTGTGGCTTTGCTGAGTATGAATTTAGTCGGTGCTACGCAGGATATTGCCACCGATGGTTTGGCCGTCAATATTTTACAGGCCAAGCAGCAACATTGGGGCAATACTTTTCAGGTGGTTGGCTCTCGACTTGGCTTTATTGTTGGCGGTGGTGCAATTCTGTGGGCATTGGACTGGCTAGACTGGCAAAAAACTTTTTTGATTTTGGCGGCATTGGTTTTTTTAAATACTTTACCCATTTTGCTGTTTAAAGAACCACAGCATGCTTCCAAACGAGCACTTGCTCAACCTTTGGTCAAAATGTCATTTCGCGCACGTCTTGCTGCTATTCGGGAATATCTACAATATTTTGTAGAAACACCTGTGTTGTACGCATGGCTCTGGGTCTTGCTCAGTTTTAAAATTGCTGATGGTCTTTCTGGCCCATTACTGAAACCGTTAATGGTCGATTTAGGTTTAAGTTTTTCTCAAATTGGTATTTATGTGACCATGTTAGGTGCGCTAGCGGCTTTGTTAGGCGCAGGCATTGCGGGCTTGATGCTGAAATGGTACTCACGCATGCAAGCCTTACTGATTTTTTCGGTACTGAAAATTTTGAGTTTAGCGGCCTATGCTTATTTGGCTTGGCAATATGAACAGCAAACTCACGTTCCACACTGGCTCATTTATAGTATTAATGCAGCAGAAGACTTATGTTCTGCCATGTTATTGGTGGTCATGCTGACCTTAATTATGCAATACAGCCGTAAGCAATACGCAGGCACAGATTTCACATTTCAGGTGGCCATTATGGCAACCATCAGTGGAGTGTTATATACATTGAGCGGTATTTTGGGCGATGTTTTAGGCTATGCCCATTACCTGATGCTGATTTGTGTGGTGGCATTGTTATGTCTTGTTCCGATTTTGAAATGGTCAAAAAAGGCCAAATTACCCCATCCTGATTATTGATTAAATTGGCAATCAAGAACAGCAAGTTTAATGATAAATATAAGATAAATTTATAAAAATTAATTTATTTTTATCAATATGACAGCGCTGTAACATCTGTTGCAAATGATTTCTCAGGATGAAACAACATGAAAACTCAACTTGCAACAGCGCTTGCGCTTAGTCTTTTTTCTAGTGCTGTCTTTGCAGCGCCGTCATTTTATGGCGAGATTGATGTCTCGATTGATTATCTGTCAGAAGATAATCGGGCAGGGGTGAATCAGCGTGATGTGGTGGAAATTAATTCAAATAGCTCTTTTGTTGGGCTAAAAGGGGAAGAAAAAGTTACAGAGCGTTTAAATGCACTGTATCAGGCAGAATTCACCATTCATGTAGATGATGGAGAATCCAATTCAGATACTTTTGTGCCACGCAATTTATTTGTTGGGCTTAAAGATGCGCAATTGGGGACGGTCAAAGTCGGCAAAATTGATACACCGCTGAAACAACTTTCTGGTGCGGTAGATAACGTTAATAACTATGTCGATAACAAAGCCGATGTAGCGGGCATTTTTACAGGTGAAAACCGCATAGATAATGTGGTGGTTTATGAATCGCCTGCATTTAAACTGAATGATGCACAGCTAAAAGCTACGCTACTATTGGCTTCAGGTGAAGCTTCTGGTATTGCCAAAGGCAAGGGCGCATCTAAAGTAGCAGGTCGTGGTTTAGGAGATGCTTTTTCGAGTTCACTGGTTTATGACAACCAAACAGTGTTGCTTGGTGTGGGGTATGACAAAGCAATTCCATCCAATTTTGCAGGCGGGGGTATTTTAAATACCAAACAGGGTGAAATTGGGGAAGTTAAGGCCATTTTTGCAGCAGCAGATACCCTACGTGCAATTGGCCGAGTGAATTTAAATCATGGAGTTGTACTAAAGACTTTATATCAAACTTCGGAAGTTGCTGCAGTTGCGGGGAATGATACGCGAGCCGCCACAATTGATGATTCTGAAGGGTGGTTAATTGGTGCTGAATATAATCTGTCTGCTATAAAGGCATGGACACTGAAAGCACAATACAGCCAAAATACAACTCGCTTTAAGGGCGCACAAGCAGACTTTGATGCACAGCAACTATTCGCAGGGGCAGAGTATGCATTGAATAAACAGCTGAAAACTTATGCTTATGCAGGTTTACTGACCTTAGAACAAGGGCCAGCAGAAACCAAACAGCCTGTGGTGGGCACAGGGTTTGAATATAAGTTTTAAATTTTTACAGAACAGGGTGTTGTATGACAGCGCCCTGTTTTGACTTCTGAAATATGTGTATTAAGTGAATATCAATAAAAAAGCGACCCTGACGGAGTCGCTGGAGTATAAGACGCATCTACATTGTGCATGATACGTAACTAAATTTTTATGATGGATGCAAATTATTATTTGCGCATTCAGTGCATCACCGAAGCAGCGGGTACAGTATAAATCTAAATTATGACAATACTGCGACAGCTTAAGTCGCATGGGTGTTTTTAAACCGATCCCGTGTGAATCTACTAAGCGCGATAAGGCGTATTAATGGCTTGTGTCCATTGCTGTTTGCTGCAACGTGGACAGACGACATTGGCATGTTCGAGTAAACTGACATGACCACAATACATACAGGCATAGTAGGTATGCGGTTCTGTACGGTGAATGGCTTGGTAGGCTTTAGGGAATAACGGCAAGCCGTATCGTGTTGCTTCGCCTAGAAAAAATAACATGCTGAATTTGCCATCACTTTCCAGTAAACCAACACGCACCTGACCTAAATGTTCAACTCCTTGCTGGCGCATTTCTGCAAAGAATTCATCATGCGACATTTTGCCCAGTTTAATCTTTTCTAAAACCAGTTCACCATCTTCTACAATATAAAGTGATTTGCCCTCCACCAAATCTTCAAAGGCTTGGTATTTCATCATTAACCATGTAATGAGGCGATACATGGCAATCACCACCGCCATGACCACTAAAGCATGTACCAATGGCAAATCTTCGGTAAACATCGGGTCGCCAGCAATAGACCCGAGCGATAAAATAATAGCCAATTCAAAAATAGACAGTTGGCGTACGCCACGTTTACCTGTTAGCCGTAAAAATATAATGATCATGCCAAACATGAGTGCGGCACGAATAATCAATTCGGCAACAAAGACCCAAGTGGTGTCGTGAATAAAAATCTGCTGCACGTCCATGCGTTATACTCATTAAGATGCTTTTAGCAATGTAGCAACTTTAACTTACTCATTTTTTAGTGTTTTTGTGAAGTTTATAAGTGGCTCTGCTACGGGAGAAACCAATCAAGCCGTGACTATGCGAGTTGTATGCATGACGGCATAATACAATTTACCTTTTACTTTAATTTTAACTATGACTTTTGCATTAAGCGCTACACCTCAAACGGTGCTTGAAGTTACACCACAGCATAAAAAACTAAATGTGTTGATTGAGCAGATTGAACAGCAAAAACGGTTATTGCTTGCTTGGCAAAATGCCAAAGATGAAATTCGTGCTTATAGTCAAAAGGCGTTGATGCCTGCTTATCGTGAGTTATATCGCACGCTGTATGAGCAGATGCAGACGCTGTGGAATAGCCTCAGTCATTACCATTTAAGTAAGTCAGATACGGTAACTGTTGAAGATAAAATTCAGGCACTCACTTGCTTGTTGCAAGGTTCGCATTTGTTAACCCAAATGCAGGTAGATGAAGTGGAAAAGATGTATATTTACTATGCACAGGCAAGTGAATATAGCCAGAATAAAAAATCTAAGCAGAAATCTAAAAAGAAAATGGAAACGTCTTTTGATGTGCCTGAAACTTTAGATACTGAAAATGAAAGTTATGATGAAAATTGGAACAGCGAACAATATCAACAAGTACGAGAGCAGGCCAAGTTAAAACGTCAGCAAGATAAGCAAGCTCAAGCTGAAAAGATGGTGAATCAATCGCTTAAAATGGTTTATTTAAAAATTACCTCGATTATTCACCCTGACCGTGAACCTGATGAATCTAAGAAAGCAGAAAAGACTGAACTTTTACAACGTGCTAATGCGGCTTATGAACAGGAAGATTTATTCTTTTTACTGAAACTGCAGCTTGAAGTAGAACAAAGTAAACAGGGTACAAATAAAGGTTTAAGTGTGGAGCAAGTGAAGTTTTACCAACAGGCTTTAGAAGCCCAAAGCCAAGCCTTGCAAAATCAAATTCAGGAATTGATTAACTCACTGGTTTGGTCAAATAAAGCCAAAATTGCGGTGCAGAAATCCAAAGGACAATTGAATATTGCTAATTTATATAAGCAGATTGATGCGGATGCATCTGCGGTGAAGCAACAGCTTAAAGCGGAGAAGCAACGGCTAAGTTTTATGGGGAAAGAGAGTGGGTTGGAGATGCTGTTGGAGCATCAGGTTTTATGATTTACCTCTAACTTAGCGAGAGAGGTAAATATATGGAATAATCTTATTTACTACGCATAGCCTCAATGATTTTTAACAGAGCATCTTGCATTTGCCCAGAGGTAGCTGTTGATAAGTCAATTTCGAGTAAATTATCTATAATTTGAATTTTTTTGGAGCCTGTAAATAATTTTGTGTAATTGCTTTTCGTAAATTAAAGGTGATTGCTTAAGCGGTCACCGAATTCAATAAT